>DATJZY010000166.1 GCA_035577985.1 Candidatus Eisenbacteria bacterium | reverse complement strand
TCCGAGCTCGCCGTCGGGCGCGCTCCTGTGCCCCGAGGGCCAGGTCTGCAATTCCCAGTGCCAGTGCGAGTCCACCACCACGACCAGCACCTCGTCCTCCACCACGAGCTCGAGCAGCACGTCGAGCACGACCACGACCTCGTCGTCGACCAGCACCACGCAGGGAACCTGCGGCAACGGCGTCGTCGACTCGGGCGAGCAGTGTGATCCGAGCTCGCCGTCGGGCGCGCTCCTGTGCCCCGAGGGCCAGGTCTGCAATTCCCAGTGCCAGTGCGAGTCCACCACCACGACCAGCACCTCGTCCTCCACCACGACCAGCTCGAGCACGTCGTCGACGACCACGCCGACCACGTCCTCGAGCACCTCGTCCAGCACGTCGAGCTCGACCACCAGCTCGACCACGACCACCACGCAGGGCACCTGCGGCAACGGCATGGTCGACCCCGAGGAGCAGTGCGATCCGAGCTCGCCGTCCGGCGCGCTCCTGTGCCCCGAGGGTCAGGTGTGCACCGATCAGTGCCAGTGCGAGTCGACGACCACCACCAGCACCTCGACCTCCACGTCGACCAGCACCAGCTCGACGTCCACGTCCTCCTCGTCGTCGAGCAGCACCTCGGCGGTCCCACCGAGCTCGAGCACGACGGTCACCACGACGAGCTCGAGCACGTCGACGACCTCGACGACCGGCAGCTCGTCCACCACGACCTCCACGTCGTCGACGACGTCGACCAGCTCGACCACTTCCACCAGCACCAGCTCGTCCACTTCGACGTCGCTGGCGCCGACCACCAGCAGCACGACCACCAGCACGTCGACGTCGAGCACCACGACGACCATGGGCGGTCCGCAGCCCTCCTTCCTCGACTTCACGACCGGTCCCGCCGGGAACGTGTGCGGCAACACGTTCCGGACGACGGACGGCACCGGCACGCCACTCAAGAACCTCACCTGCGGCGGCCTCGACATCGGCGGCGGCGCGTCGACGGTGGCCGAGGGCCCGACGCCCGACGGCGCCACGAGCCGCTTCACGACCTCGTGCTCGGGCGACACCTGCACGCTCGGCCCGACGCTCGCCGACGGGCCCGGCTTCAAGTGCACGAACACCGGCTGCGTGTTCGGCACGCCGCTGCCGATTCCGAACGGCGGCACGACGACGTGCGTCCAGAACGTCTTCTCGGCGCCGGCGAGCGGCACACTCGATCTCTCGACCGGCGTCAGCCAGGTGACGATCCCGCTCACGTCGATCTCGGTCGTGACCGGCAACCCGACCCAGCCCTGCCCGGTCTGCCGCATCGGCTCGACGGCCGGCGCGCCGTGCGTCGGGAGCCCGGGCTCGCCGTGCACCGGTGTCTGCGAGGGAAGCCCGAACCAGGGCGCGACCTGCGTCAGCACGAACTCGCAGGGCCTGACGAACGACTGCCCCGCCCCGCAGTCGAGCGCCGCGGGCAATCGCTGCTACAAGGGCACCAACAACAACGGCGCCTGCACGTCGAACGCACAGTGCCCGGGCGGCGCCTGCGCGATCTTCGTCGGCAACATTCCGGTGAACCTCTCGCCGCTCACGACCGGACTCGCCGAGCTCTCGAGCGCGACCGGCATCTTCTGCCCCGAGCGACACTGTGTCGGCGGCACGAACTACGGCAACGTGTGCGCCACCGACACCGATTGCCCCGGCACCACGGCGGTTCCGCGCTGCGTCGGGCAGACCACGACGCAGGCCGGGGCGTTCTTCACCAACGTCTGCCAGGGCGGCGTGAACAGCGGTCACGCATGCACCGTCGCGACCCAGGCCACCGATTGCCCGGGCAGCACGTGCCGGCTCGGCAGCACCAACAACATGTGTGCCGCCGGCGCCAACGCGGGCCTCGGCTGCGCCGTCGCCGCGGACTGCCCGGGCAGCGCCTGCGTCCGCGCCGGCACGCTCGCCCGCTCGATTCGCGTGCAGGGCGCCCCGGCCGGAAGCCTGCTCCCGATCGGGACCTCGCACGCCACGACGCTCGCGACGGCCTTCTGCATCCCCGCCGCGAGCACGGATCCGAACGGCACCGGTCAAGGGTTCCTCATCAACGGCGCCGCGAACCTGCCGGGCCCCGGAGCCACCTCGCTGCCTGGCACGATGGTGCTCCGCCCGTAGGTCGTCTCGACCGCGCCTCTCACGAGCCTCCGGGCCTCGCGGCCCGGGGGCTCGTTCGTTTCCTGCGCTCAGGTCGCGTTCCGGCGTGACGCTGCAGTCGTGAGCCCCAGCTCTTCGAACGGCGGACGGCGACCCAGGAGGCCGTCGCGCACGCCGCGGAGCTTCAGGACGACATCGCCCGCCGTGCCGCGCGGCAGGTGCCACAGGAGCTGCAGCGGCAGGCTCGTCGCGAGGAAGGCGCCGAGCTTCAGGCGCTCCATCGGGCCGGCGTGGCGGCGCGCGAAGAGGATCGAGTTCCGCGCCGCGAAGTACTTCCGGATGCGGATCGATCGCGCGCTGCCGTGGCTGCCGCGGCCGGTGTGCGAGACGACCGCCGCCGGACAGTAGCGCACCCGCCAGCCCGCTCGCCGCGCGCGCGCGCACCACTCGACCTCTTCGTGGTACGCGAAGAGCTCCTCGTCGAGGAGGCCGAGCGCACCGAGGGCGTCGGCACGCAGCCACATGGCGCAGCCCGCGATCCAGTCGACGTCGCGGGCGACGTTCCACTCGGCGCCGTCGGGCACGTCGGCGCCGCACAGCGCGACCAGGCTCTGGCGATAGGTGACGCGACCCCAGGCGAGCCACAGCCGTGCGGGATCCTCGCGCGTCACGACCTTCGCGCCGACGACCGCGACGCGCGGCTCGGCGAGTGCGGCGAGCGCGGCGGCCTGGGCGCCGGGTGCGACCCGGGCGTCGTTGTTGAGGACGAGGACGGCCTCCGCCCCGCCCGCGAGCGCGGCGCGAATTCCGACGTTCGCCCCACCGGCATAGCCGCGGTTCTCGGGCTCGCGCAGCACGACCGCATGCGGCGCCCGTGCCGCGAGCAGCGCCCCGACCGGCTCGGCGGCGCCGTTGTCGACCACGATGACACGCGCCGGCGGCTCCGCGGCGAGGCTCGCGACGCACGCGAGCGTCTCGTCGGGATCCTGCCAGTGGACGACGACGGCGGCGAGGTTCCGCGTCACGAGGCCACCGCCTGCTCGTAGACGGTACGCGTCCGGCGCGCCGCCTCGTCCCACGTGAAGCGCGCCGCGCGGGCGCGCGCGCGCGTGCCGAGCTCGGCGCGCAGCGAGGCGTCGTCGATCAGCTTCGCGATCGCCGGTGCCAGCAGCGCCGCGTCCGAGCGCTGGACGAGCAGGCCGGCGTCGCCGACCACCTCGGGGAGCGAGCTCGCGCCGACCGCCACCACGGCCGCGCCCGACGCCATGGCCTCGCACACCGTGAGCCCGAAGCCCTCGTACTCCGAGGCGGAGACGAAGATCGGCGCGGCGGCGTAGAGCGCATGGAGGTCGTCGTCGCCGAGCGCGCCCAGCCAGCGCACGCCCGCCGGCGGCGAGGCCGTCCACGACGGGGCATGGCCCGGGCGGAGGCGGCCGGCGATCGCGAGCTGCCAGCCGCGCGACGGCCCTCCGGCGCGCCCGAACGCGTCGATCACGCGCTCGACGTGCTTGCGCGGCTGGACCGTGCCGACGCAGGCGACGAGACGTTCGCCGAGACCGTGGCGCCCGCGCAGCCGATCGATCGTGCCGGGCGGGACGGCCGAGCGGAAGACCTCGGCGACGCCGTTCGGGACCGCGATCACGCGGTCGGGCGGCAGGCCGAAGTGCGCGATGACGTCGCCCCGCGCGTGCTCGGAAACGGCGACGACGCGCGCCGCGCGTGCAATGCTCGGCGGCACGCACAGACGGAAGTGCAGCCGCTGCGGCCAGGCGAAGGTCTCGGGGCAGGCATAGACCGCGAGATCGTGCACCGTCACGACGGCGGGCACGGCGCAGCGGAGCGGCAGCACGGCCTTGGTCCCGTGATAGAGCGCGACGCCGTGGCGGCGGATGAGGCCCGGGAGCCGCACGTGATCCCACGTCACCTGGTGATAGGACGAGGCGAGCGGGACGTGCACGACCTCGACGGGCTCGCCGGCGAACGCCTCGGGCCGATCGGTGAACACCACGTACTCGTGCTGCGCCTCCCGCGCGAGGGCGCGAACGAGCTCGCGCGCGTACGTCGCCGGACCACCCAGGATGCCGACCAGCGCCCCGATCCCGATCCGCATCTCAGGCGACCCGCCGCGGCGCACCCACGGGCGCGGGCGCGCCGCCGAGCGCCACCCGCACGCCGGCGAGCGCGCCGCGTCCGAACGCGCGTACGATGTCGCCCCTGCCGCGCAGCGCGTAGAGTGCGGCGCTGGAAGCGAGCATGGCCGCGTAGGTCGGCACGAACGCGGGCCACACGGCCCACGTGCCCCGGTGACGCACCAGGAGCCAGGGGTTCCGCGCCTTCAGGAACGCCGCCCACGGCGAGAGACCGGCCGCGAAGCCCCGCAGGCCGTCGTGCGCTACGACGGCGCGCGGCTCGACCACGATGCCGAAGCCGGCCGCGCGAGCCCCGAGGCAGAAATCGACGTCCTCGTAGTAGACTTCGATGTCGGTGGAGAATCCGTCCACCGCCTGGAAGCACTCGCGCGTCACGAGCAGCGCACACCCCATCACGCCGCGCACCGCGTACGGGCGATCGAGCGGGCGCCGGTAGCGCAGGAGGGTTCGCGGCAAGCACAGGATCGGCAGGGCGTGCCGCTCCCCCGCCGAGAGCACGTGCGAGGGATCGGCGCGATCGACGACGCGTGGTCCGGCGATGCCCGCGCCCGGCGTCGCGTCGAGCGCCGAGCCCAGCAGGCGCACGGCGTCGGGCGCGAGGACGGTGTCGTTGTTGAGGAAAAGGACGCGCATCGCGCCCGCGCCGAACGCATGCGCCGCGCCGGCGTTCATCCCGCCCGCGAACTGCCGGTTGTCGTCGAGCAGCACGACGTCGACGCGCGACTCGCCCGCCCACGCCGCGCGCAGGCTCGCGCGCTCGGCGTCGCTCGACGCGTTGTCGACGACGACGATCCGCCCGAGCGGCGCATCCTGCGCGAGGAGCGAGGCGACGCACCGTCGCGTCGTGTCGCCGCCCTCCCAGGTCACGACCACCGCGCTCGTCACGACGGCTACCTCGCCGCCGCGAGCCGGCGACCCGGGGCCGGCGATGGGGCGAAGCGCTCGGTGACGAGGGCGCCCAGCCGCGCCGCCTGCCGAGCGGGGCTCCATTCGCGCGCGAGGTGGGTCCGGGCGGCCGCCCCGAGCGCCGCGGCGCGGCCGGGATCGTCGAGGAGCCGCGCGATCGCGGCGGCGAGCGCGCCCGCGTCACCGGGCGGGCACACGAGACAGTGCTCGCCCGGCGCCAGCACCTCGCGCAGCGCCGAGCCGTCGCGCGTGACGAGCGGGCGACCGACGGCCGCCGCCTGATACACCTTGTTCGGCACGACCATCTCGGCCTTCCGCCCCGCACCGAAGACGCCGAGGACGACGGCCGCGCGCGCGAGCTCCCCCGGCAGATCGGCAAGCGGCACCTCGTCGCGCCACTCGACCGCCACGCCCAGCTCGAGCGCCCGGGCCTCCGCCGCGGCCCGCTCCGGACCGCGTCCGATCACGACCAGCCGGGCGCGCTCGCCGAGGCGCGCCGCCGCCCCGACGATCGTCGTGAGACCGTGCAGGGGGACGCAGCGGCCGACGAACAGGACGCGCCGCGGATCGACCGGGGCCGCGACCGGCGCCCAGAACTCCGGCTCGGCGCCGAGATGCCACACGCCGAGCCGATCGCGCGCGGCACCGAGCTCCGCGAGGTAGGTCGCGTGCGCAGCCGTGTCGGCGAGCACGAGGTCGGCGCGGCGCCAGGTCGCCCGGTCGAGCGCGAGCGCGGCACGCGCGCGCGCGCCGCCGGCACGAAAGACGGCGCGGTCCTCGACCAGCGTCTCGGTCAGGCTCACGAGCGGCGCGAACAGGAGGCCGCGGCGGGGGCGGCACAGACGCGCGGCGACGAGCACGTCGAGCTGCCCGCCGAAGCCGACGACGACGAGCGGCGGCTCGCCCTCGCGCGCCGTGCGCCACCGACGCGCGAGCCGCCGGGCGGCCGCGGCGTAGCGAACGCCGAGCCGCGCGAGCGAGCTCGCGCCGAAGTAGCCGCGCGCCTTCTCTCGCGTCTCCTCCCACAGTGGCTCATGCAGCTCGGTCACCTCGATGCCCGCCGCGGCGAGCGCGTCGCGCAAGAGGCGATTCGCGCTGTGGTCCCGATCGTACGTGCCGAAGAGGACGGCCCTCATCGGGGGCCGCGCCCGCCCTCGGCACGTCCGCCCGCCTGCACGTCGAAGCGCACGATCTCGGGGTCGCCGGGCGCCAGACGCACCACCTCGGGATCGCCCGGCTCGAGCGCCACCGCCTCGGCGTTGGCGGCCATCCGCAGCTCGCCTTCGCGCACGCGCACGAGCAGATCCTCGAGGAGCGCCCGGCTCGAGCCGATCAGGTCCGCGACGAGACCGATCAGTACCGTCTGGAAGCCGACGATGATCAGCACGGCGGCGAGGATGAGGCTCTGGATGTGCCCCGCGCCGCCGTCGACGAAGTAGTAGAACAGGAACCGCCCGCCGATCAGCGTGCCGGCGACGAGACAGAGTCCCCCGAGCCGCCAGAACACGCGCAGCGGCTCGTAGAGCGCGTAGATCCGGATCATCGTCGCCGCCGAGCGCCGGACGTAGCCCCCGATGCTCGAGAACAGCCGCGACGGACGTCGCTCCGGGTTGGTCTCGACCAGGACGTGCGCGATCGGGATGTGCTTCTTGCCGGCCTGGATGATCGTCTCGAGCGTGTAGGTGAACTGCGTGAACACGTTGAGACGCAACGCCGCGCGGCGCGAGAAGGCGCGGAAGCCGCTCGCGGCGTCCGGCACGCTCGTCCCGGAGAGCTGCCGCACAGCCCAGCTTCCGATGCGCTGGAGGAGGCGTTTCCACGGGCTGAAGTGCCGGCTGCGATGCGGCGCGCGATCGCCGATCACCATCTCGGCCTCGCCGGCGAGGATCGGCTCGATCAAGCGGCCGATCTCGGCGCCGGGATACTGGTGATCCGCGTCCGTGTTCACGATGAGATCGGCGCCGAGCTTCAAGGCCGCGTCGAGGCCGGCCGAGAACGCCCGCGCGAGCCCGAGATTCACCGGAAAGCGGAGCAGGTAGGTGGCACCCGCCTCGCGTGCGACCTCGGCCGTCGCGTCGGTCGACCCGTCGTCGATGACGAGCGACTCGATCAGGTCGACGCCGCGGAGCTGCTTCGGCAGCGCCTTCAGCGTCTCGGCGAGCGACGCCTCCTCGTTGAAGCACGGGATCTGGATGATCAGCTTGACCATACGAGGGCGCCGGCCCGCCTAGCTTACCGACCACTGGGGCGACGCACCAACGGTCACCCGGAGGGGGCCGCAGCCGCCGGAGCACCTGCCGGGGCGACGAGGACGTCGACCTGCATCACGGGGCCGGCGGGCGAGAAGTTCCGCAGCACGACGCGGCCGGGCTCGCCGCCGTACGGCGCCATGCCCGGCGTCTGCGGGCCGCACACGGGCCCGGCGCGCAGCCGGCCCGCGCCCCACAGCGCGGCGCCGCCGATGAGCGCGTAGAGGAGCGCCGCCACGAGCGAGCGCCGGCGCGTCGTGCGATAGAGCGCCAGCATCACGTAGACCGCGCCGGCGAAGGCGAGCACGTTGCCCACCCGCCGCTGCCAGCGCGGCGGCCCGGCCCAGGCGTCACCCGCGTCGCCGCGATTGCCGCCGTTGCGCGTTCCGACATCGAGATCGCCGCGCCCGTCGGCTTCCACCAGGTGGAGGAGCTTGTGGCGCGGGTTCGACTGTGCGGTCCGGAAGCCGCCGACGGACTCGTCGACGTGCCAGACGAGGATGCCGTCGCCGGGGATTCCGCGATCGCTTCCGGTGCGTTCCCGGTTCTCGAGCAGATAGTACTCCTGCGGCTTTCCCGGCACGGCCGGGATCTTCACGACCACCGGCTCGGTGGCCACGGCTGGCACCCGCACGCCCGGCGTCGTCCGGTCGACGGTCACGACGTCGACCCAGCCGAGCTTCACCTTGCTCCACGCGTCCAGATGCGGCGGGTGCTCTCCCCGTCCGACCCAGGTGCCCTGCCCCATGAGCCCCCATTTGCCGATGCCCTCGTGCGCGGCGCCGCCCGGCGCATACAACTCGGGCAGACCCAGCAGATGTCCGAACTCGTGGCAGAGGACGCCGAAGCTCGACAGTGGCTCGTACTGGCTCGCCGCGACCACGCACGCCTCGTCGAAGCCGAGCACCGGCGGCGTCAGCTCGGTGTAGTTCGACCAGGGGTCGCCGGACTCCCCGGGCCGCATGTAGGACTCCCGTCCGGGTCCGGGGAAGAAGACCACGACGGCCTGCGAGTCGCGCAGCGCGCCGCGATCGGCTTCGTCGGTCGCCGCCGCGGCCAGTGCGCGGAGCGCGTCCCCCGCGAGGGCGGACGATCGCTGCACATAGCGGGCGCGCGGCTCGGGCAGGGTCACGATGGGCCCCGCCAGGTGCGGCACGATGCGCAGCCTGCCGGAGGAGACCTCTGCATAGTAGCCGACGAGCCGATCGACGAGGCTTTCGGGCCCGCCGACGAAGTGTGTGCGGGGCTCGCCGAGGGGCCGATCGGGAAAGCCCGCCAGGATGACGAGCAGCCGGAGGTCGCCCGTCGTGGGCACGGGGCCGGCTGCGCGCACGCCGCTCGCGAGGGTCGCCAAGAGCGCGGCCAGCGCCACGACGACGAGAACGCGCCCGGAATTGACAGCATAGGGGGTGTCTGTGAGAATCCGCGGCCGTTTCAGCAATATCCTTCCGGGAGGGTTCATGATGCGTACGTGGTCAGTCCTGCTCGGCATCGTCGTCGCCACGACGCTTGCTGGCTGTGGCGGTGGCGAGAGCACTTCGGGCGGCGGCGAAGCCGCCAAGCCGGCTGCACCGGCCGCGACTCCTCCGCCGGCTGCTGCCCCGGCGGCCCCGACCGCGACGACCATGGCCCCCGCCGCCAAGGGTGGCGAGGACGAAGAGCCGGCTCCGCTGCTCGCGTGGGCGGACTCCGATACCGACGAGGGCAAGGCCCCGCTGACGGTCGCCTTCACGGCGGACGTCGAGGGAGGCAAGGCCCCCCTCACCTACGTCTGGAAGTTCGGTGACGGGACCCCCGACTCGAGCGAGGCGAACCCGAAGCACACCTACGCCAAGGCGGGAACGTACCGCGCCGACCTCGAGGTCAAGGACTCCTCGGGGGATTCCGACTCGGACTACCTCGAGATCACGGTCGAGTAGCCGAGTCACCGGACGAGGGTTCCGGTGAGCTCACGGGCCGCCGCCACGCCGTGGCGGCGGCACCAGGTCGCGAGCTCTCCCGCGATGCGCTCGGGCGCGTTCGGGTCGTAGAAGATCGCGGTGCCCACCTGCACGGCGCTCGCGCCCGCAACCAGGAACTCAGCGACGTCCTCCCCGTTGCGGATGCCGCCGAGGCCGACGATCGGGATCCGCACCGCGCGGGCGAGGGCGTGCACCATCGCGAGCGCCACGGGCTTGATGGCGGGACCCGACAAGCCGCCGGTCACGCTCGCGAGCAGCGGGCGGCGCGTCGCGGCGTCGACGGCCATGCCGCGCAGCGTGTTGATCGCCGAGAGCGCGTCGGCCCCCTCGCTCTCCGCCGCCCGGCCGACGAGGGTGATGTCGCCGACGTTCGGCGACAGCTTCACCCACAGCGGCAGCCGTACGCGCGCCCGCACGGCCCGCACGATCCCCGCCAAGGCCGCGGGGTCGGTGGCGAGGATCGTCCCCCACTCGGGCCGATTCGGGCTCGCGGCGTTGAGCTCGAGCGCCACGATCCCGGGTTGGCCGTCGAGCCGCTCGGCGCAGACGGCGAACTCGTCTGCGTCGTCGCCCCAGAAGTTGGCGACCACGCGCGCCCCGGCGGCGCGCAGGACCGGAAGGCGCTCGCGCAGGAAGGCGTCGACGCCGATGTTCTGCAGGCCGATCGCGTTCAGCATGCCGGCCGGCGTCTCGACGAGCCGGGGCGCCGGCTTGCCGCCGTACGGGTGCAGCGAAAGGCCCTTCACGCTGATCGCCCCGACGCACCCGAGATCGACGAGCCCCTCGAACTCGGTCCCGTAGCCGAAGGTGCCCGAGGCGGCGACGACGGGGTTCGGCAGCCGGACCGCGCCGACGTCGACGGCGAGGTCGACCGCGCTCATTCACCGCCCCCCAGTCGAAGCTCCATCACGATCGCGTCCTGGCCGGGGCCGTAGTAGCTGCGGCGGACGCCGAGGTCGCGGAACCCGAGCTGGCGATAGAGCCGCCGGGCGGCGACGTTCCCGGCTCGCACTTCGAGGTAGACGACGCGCGCGCCCGCGCTGCGTCCCTCGACGATCAAGGCCTCGGCCAGATGGCGCCCGATGCCGCTGCCGCGATCGCCCGGACGCACCGCGAGGTTCAGGAGATGTACCTCGTCGGCGACGCGCCAGCACACGCTGTAGCCGACCAGCGTCCCGTCGCGCATGGCGACGGTGCAGCGCGCCTGCGACGCGGCCAGCTCGGTCTCGAAGAACGCCCGCGACCACGGCTGCGGGAAGGCCCGGCGCTCGATCTCCATCACGGCGTCGAGGTCGGCCCGCGCCATCGGACGCAGGAGCAGCTCGCTCCGCACGGTCGTCGATCCCGTCACGGCGCGCACCCGCCAGCGCCGGCTATCGAAGGAGCGCGGACCCCCACCAGCCGGCGTCGAGGGAGCTGCGCATCCACGCTACGCGACGGCCTTCGGGAGAATGACCTCGAGCGTCTTGCCGCGCAGCCGGTGACGGAACCCGGAGACCGGCGCATCGAGCGGGATGCGGGTCGTGAAATCGGGCGGGAACGCCGGCGCGACACCCGTGATCTTGCGCACCTTGGGGTCGGCGATCCGGCCGTGCACGACGAAGTTCTTCCCGTGCACGGCGAGGTCGTATTCGTAGTCCGGCATCGCACGCGGCAGGTCCAGCTCCACCCCGAGCGAGGTGGGTGGCACGACGCGCGGGAACTCGAGACGCAGGAGATAGGCGTTGTCGCGCTCCTCGAGCTTGTAGACCTCGCCGTAGCGTCGCGCGCGCTCGACCTTGTCGTCGAAGTGCGCCTCGCCGCCGTAGAAGCCGTCGAAGCCGACGCCGCTGGCGGCGCCGCGCCGTCCCGCGAGCCCCTGGATGACGGCGGCGACGGGCAGGAGCGCGATCCCGTAGATGGCGCCGCGCAGCGGCGCTTCGCCGATCGGAATGCCGTGGAAGAAGCTCTCGCGCAGCCGCCAGATCGCCTCGACGACCGCGACCGTCACGCCGAGCGCCACCCACCAGCGGATGCCCCAATCGAACACGCTCCCGGTCGGCGACAGCAACGCGATCACCACGCACGCGATCGGGTAGAGGAGCAGGTTCAGGAACACGTTGCCCGCCGTCGCGAGCTGCGCGCTGAAGGCACGCGTGTCGCTGATGGCGTCCTCGAGGCGCCGCTTGGTCGCGTCGGGGAGCGCGCCGAGCACGCCCTGGAAGACCCCGAGCGCCCCGAGCGCAAGCCGCCCCGCGGCGGACGTCGCGTGACGGCGGGGCGCGCCGAGCGACGAGAGGATCTCGTCGAATTCGCCGCCGAGCTCCCCCGCGAACATCGGCGGCGGCGTGCGGACGACCGGCGCAACCGGCTTCTCGACCTTGCCCGTCCCGGCGGGCCGAACGATCCGCACCAGCCCGGCTGCGAGGACGGGCGCGGGTGCGGTAGCCGCCTTGGCGGCGGGAGCGGCGGCTGCCGGCGCCGCGGCGGCGGCCGCGGCCGCAGGAGCCGCTGCGGCCTCCTTCTTGAACCGCGACGGCGCGTCGTCGGGGATGCTCTCGCCCGGATGGAGCGCGCGGGCGCGCAGCAGCAGCACGTCGTGCGTCTCCGGGATGTCGGGGTTCGGCACGCAGCAGTCGACCGGACACACGGCCGCGCAGGCCTCGTGGTCATGGAAGCCGACGCACTCGGTGCACTTCTCGGGGACGATGTAGAAGATGTCGTTCGAGAGCGGCTTGTGCATGGCGCCGTCCGGGGCCTGCCAGTCGACGCCGCCCTGATAGATGGCGGTGTTCGGACATTCCGGCTCGCAGGCGCCGCAGTTGATGCACTCGCTCGTGATCATCGTCGCCATCTACGCGGTTTCCTCCCGATAAACTGCGGTTTCCTAACGGCTTTCGCGGTCGAGTTCAAACCTCCTGGTCAGGGCTCCACGGAGAGGCCCGGGGGCTCGGCGGGCCTGGCGGGATACTCCTCCCGGATCCGTCCCTGGCGGCGGCTGCGGTGCGTCGCGATCGAGCGCCGCAGGCCCGCCAGGCCCTGGATGCGGTCGGTGTAGTCGGACGTCACGCGCCGTGCCTCGTCGAGGTTGCGGATGACCGACGGGGTGATCGTGATCAGCAGCTCGACGCGCTGGAGGTCGTTCGTCTCGGTACGGAACAGGAAGCCGAGAACCGGCACATCCATCAGATACGGCAGGCCCTGCCGATCGTGGCGGATCGTGTCGTCGATGATGCCGCCGATCAGCACCGTCTCTCCGTCCTGCACCACGACCGTGGTCTCGGCCTCGCGGGTCGTGAACGACGGCGAGTTCGTGGAGCCGAACGACTTGTCGGCGACCGCGCTCACCTCCTGGCGGATCTGCATGTTCACCAGGCCGAGCGAGTTCACCTGCGGCAGCACGGTCAGGATCTTGCCGGTGTCGCGGTACTGCACCTGGTTGATCGTCTGGCTGTTGGCCACGACGGAGGTCGACGACGAGGTCAGGATCGGAATCGACTCGCCGACCAGGATGTGCGCCTCGCGATTGTCGGCCGCGATGATGTGCGGCGCCGACAACATCTTCACGTTGGTGAGTGTCTGCAGCGCGCGCAGGAAGATCTGGTAGTTGTTCCCGGAGATGACGGCGAAGCCCTGGCCGGGAGGGAAGCGGGCCGCATCCGCGAACAGGCCGGCGACGTTGTTCGTCTTCGCCAGGCTGAAGATGCTCGGCGATGACAACGTCGCGTCTCCCGCGTTCGCGGGGACCGCGGCGCTCAACGTGCCGTCGGCGAGCGCGTAGGCGACACCGAACTCGAGGCTCTTGTTCAGCTCGACCTCGGCGATCGTGACTTCCAGCACGACCTGGCGCGGGACGACGTCGATCTTCTTCACCACGTCCAGGATCAGCTGGTAGTCCCGCTTGGTCGCCAGGATGACGAGCGAGTTCGTCACGTCGTCGGCGACGATCCGCACCTCCTCCTTGAAGATGGGCGGCGGGCCTTGCGTCCCGAACTGCCCTCCTGCGCCGGGCCCGCCGGGCGCTCCCTGTGGCCCGCCGGGGAGCGACACGCCCAGCACCGCGCCCTGCTGGCCAGCCGCGGCTCCCGCCGCCGCACCGCCGATCCCACCGCCGGCGCCTGCGCGTCGTCGAGCCGCGGCTCCGCCGACACCTCCCGCGGCACCTCCGACGCCGCCGACGCCCCCGGTGGCGCCGCCACGCAGACCCTGCGACGTGTCACCTGCCGCCGCCCCGCCCATGCCGCCGCCACCGAAGCCCCCGCCGCCGATGCCGCCACGTCCGCCGCCTCGAACCCCACCGCCGCCGCCGACCCCACCGCCGACTCCGCCGCGCCCCCTCCCGAGGCCACCGGTCGCGCCCGACGTGCCGCCGGCGCCGAAGAGCCCGATGCCGCCCGGCTGCCCGCCGGGATTGCGGCCGAGCCCGCCGCCGCCCCCACCCGGGCCGCCGCCGAAGAGCTCGTTCAGCACGGCGGCCAGATCGGCGGCCTTCGCGTTCTCGACGTTGTAGACGAACGTCTGGCGTCCCGAGGTCTGGTCGGGCGGGACATCGAGGATGGCGAGCCAGCGCTCGATCGCGTCGAAGGCGGTCTTGTCGATCGCGAACGCCACGATGGCGTCCAGGCGCGAGAGCGGGACCAGCGACAGCCCGGCCTCGCCCTCGCCCGTCGCGGTCACGCCGTACGGCGCGAGCAGGTTGAGCAGCTCGTTCGCGAGCTCGTCCGGATCGCCCTCCTTCAGTTTGAAGACGTGGGCGTGCAGGTTGTGGAAGCCGTCGACGTCGAACGTCGCCACCAGCTCGCGCAGCCGCCGCACGTTGGAATCGATGTCGGTGATGACGAGCGCGTTCGCGCGCGGATAGGAGAGCACGTCGCCCCCCGGCGTGACGAACGGCTGGAGGATGTTCGCCATCTCCTCGGCCGCCACGTGCCGCAGGCTCACGATCTCGATGACGAAGCTGTCCTCGAGCCTCATGCCGTCCCGCGCTGCGCCCGTCGGAATGATGGCGCGCGTCTTCGCCTCGGCCACCGGAAGCATCTGGTAGTACTCGCCCTGCTTCACGGCCGCGATGCCGTTGTTGCGCAGGATCTCGTTGAAGAGCGGGAAGAGGTCCTTGCGCGCGATCTTCCCCGTCGTCCGGATCGTCACCTGCCCTTCGATCCGCGGATCGATCGTGTAGGAGAGCCCGAGCGCCGTCGCGAGGCTGTGGATGACCTCGCGGATGTCGGCGCGCTCGAAGTTGAGAACCATCGCCTCGTCGTCGCCGAGCGGACGATCGCCGTCGCTGTCCGGCGGCTCGACGTCGCCGGCTGGTGGCGCGTCCGGTGGCGCGGGCTGCCCCGCCGGCGCCTGGGCGCGAACTTGCGGCACGGCGAGCACCGCACCGACGGTGATGAGCGCGAGTATCGTACGCCCCTTCACGACCATCCTCCTCATCATTTCTGACGATCCTTCTTCATCTGCTCGATCTTCTCGCGCACGCCTGCGGGAAGCTGTGGGACCTGGCCCCCTCTGCCGAGCCCGCCCCCGGGCATCAACGTGGTCGCGACCGGGAACGGCGGGACGCCCGCCATGCCCGGAAGCGACGTCGTGGTGGTGACGGCGGTCGCCGCCGCGGGCGTGAGGCCCGGTCGCGGGCCGCCCGGGCCCGCCGAGCCCGTGCCAGCGGACGTCGGCGCGCCGCCGGTGATCCCGGCCGCGGGCGACCCGCTCGCCGCCGGTGCCACACCGCCAGGCCGCGGCCTGGCCGGCGCCGCGGCACCGCCCGGCGTCTTCGCTTTGTCGACCTCGAGCGTCAGCGTGAACTCGTCGCCTGCCGCCGACACGAGCAGCACGCTGCTGCGTCCGATCGTCTTCACGGTGAAGTTCCCGACCGGATCGCCGTTGCGGATCCGTCGCTGCGCGTTGGCCGAGGTCGCCTCCGTGATGATCGCCTCCCGATCCTTGCCCAGGATCCGGATGCCGGCGAGCGTGACGCCGGTCGGCGGCGCCTCGTGTGGAACCGGGGCCTGGATCTTCGCCTCCTCGCTCTGCTTGGTGCGCGTCGGATCGAACAGGTCCTTGTTGACGATCGCGGTGACGAGCATGGCCGGTGTCTGGACCGTCTTCTCGGCGGCGCCGCGCTTCGACTTCTTGCTGCCGTCGCCGCTGCGCACCGGCACGTCGGCGGCCTTGCCGCCGGCCGCGACCTCGACCGGGGGAAGGGTCCGAGCCCAGGTGCGCGCGATCATGAACGCGAGCCCGAGCACGATGACGGCGAGGATGCCGTTCAGGATCACCCAGCGGCGCATCATTGCCCGTCGTCCCCGTCCCCCTCGTCGGGGGCGGGCATCTCCCCCTGGGGATGCCCGTCGGGAACCTCCTGCACCACGCCCGCACCGCCGCCGAGCTCGGCTGCCGGCGGCGGCAGGACCTCGACCTCGGTCGACGGCGGCGTCGGCACGGGGATCGGTACGACGATGGTCGTCGAGGTCGTCACCGGCAGCGGCAACGTCGTCGGAATCGGTGGCGGGACCACGTGCGGCAGCGTCGTCGACGTCGTCGGCAGCGGGCGTGTGGTCGTTGTGGTCGGCGGTGCGAGCGTCGTCGACGTCGTCGGCTCGGATGCGAGCGTCGTCGTCGACGCGGGCGCCTGTCCGTCTGCGCCAGGCTGATCGTTCGCCGCGTCGGCTCCGGGCGCAGTGGCGTCGGCGTCGGACGTCGCGTCGCCGCCCTTGGCGCCGTCGCCCTTGCCCCCGCCACCGTGAACGAAGCCACTCACCTCGAGGGTGGCCGAGATCGTGCGCGGGCCCTTGGCTCCCGCGACCGCGCCGCGGCGGCTGACTTCGAGGAAGGGGATGCCGAGCTGCTGCCCGTACTCGAGCCCGGAGATCAGCTCCGCGAGCGGCTTCAGCTCGCCCGACAGGGTCATCCGGATGGACACCTTGCGATAGGGGTCGAGCGCCTCCTCCTTCATCACCTGTGTGCTCTGCACGGTGATGCCCTTCTCGGTCGCGAGGGCGTTCGCACGCTCCTGCAACGCGGCCGCGCCGAGCGTGCCCGTGCCGCCGGGAAGGAGACGGGTCTTCGCCTGGGTCAGACGCTTGCGGAGCTCCTCGCGCTCGGCCCGCAGGGTGTCCTTCGCGGCGAGGAACCGCATCGAGTGCTCGAGCTCCTCCTGCCCGTCGACGATCTCCTGCGCCACCGCCTTGCGGTAGTCGAGCACCGGCTCCACCACGGCAACGTACACGAGCGACAGGCCGGCCGCGACGATGACGCCGAGGACGATCCGCTGGTCGCGCTGGGAGTGGCTCTGATACCACCGCAGCGCCGCCTCCCAGAGCGCCCGAGCTCGGGCGACCAGGTTCACTTCACCACCTCGGCCGCGATCGAGAAGCGCTCCTTGTCACCCTGCCGCGTGGTGGGCGAGCTGAACGACACGCTCTTGAAGCGCTTCGACTTCTCCATCGCGGTGATGAGGTCCGACGCGGACCGCGCCTGTCCGTCGAGCGTGAGGCGGTTCCCGCGCAGGTTGAACGAGGTGAGATAGGCGTCGGTCGGGATCAGCTCGGTCAGCTCCTTCAGCAGGGTCGTGACGCGCCCGTCCTGTCCCGTCGCGAGGATCTCGACCTGCTTCTGGAGCTCGTCGATCTCGTTCTGTACCGTGCGCACCTCGCGGACGTCGGGGGCGATCTCCTCCAGGCGCGCCTGGAGCTGGCCGCGCAGCATCACGTCCTTCACGATGGCGCTCACGCCCCACACCACGAGCAGGAGGACACTCGCCGCGAGCAGCGCCCAGGTCGCGACCGACGGCCCTTCGTCGAACGCCTCGCGGTTCTCGACCGGGAGCAGATTGACGCGCAGCAGGCCTTCGCGGACGGCGGCCAGGGCCGCCCCGACCGCCGGCACCGCGCTCGGGGCCGCAGCCTCGAAGAACGCCTCCGGCGCCGTGAGCCGCCCGCGGGCGAGACCCGGAAGATCGCCCTCGCCCACCGGCGGCACCGGCGGCGTCCCGCCGTTGCCGAGCTGCCAGTGGAAGAGCGCCACGCGCTCGGGATCGACCAGCTCGTCCGCCATCTGGCGCGCGAGCGATCGATCGAGCGCGCCCGGCTCGACGAGCCGCGCGCTCGGAACGAGCTGGCTCGAGAGCAGCCGTCCATCCGCGACCAGGGCCAGCTCGGTCGCGTCGGGCGTGCCGACGACGAAGCCCATGGCGTTCGGACCGTCGCCGCGGCAGAACGCGACGTAGTCGGCGATCGCGGCCGAGGGCAGGACGATGCCGCGCGGGCGGACCTCGGCGTCCTCGAGCGCCTCCAGGTAGCCCCGGATGATCTCGCGCGGGAGGCAGACGAGCAGCACCTCGATGCGCTCCTCGCCCAGCGGCCGCACCGAGTAGTCGAACGCGACCTCGTTGCGCGGCAACGGGATCAGGTTCTCCATCTCGTACTCGAGGACCTGGGCGAGATTCTCCTGGGCTGCCGCCGGCAGCACGACGCGCGTCACGGCGGCGTCGGCGCGCGGCACGCACAGCACCGTGTGCGTGGAATCGATCTCGTCGGCGCCCGCGAACTCGCGCACCGCGGCCGTGAGCGCCTGGCGGCGCTCGGCGGGACGATCGCTGCCCGGAAGCGACACCGACCGCATCTGCCGGAGCTGCACGCGGAAGAGCCGTTTCGAGACGTAGGCGAGCGTCACGTCGGAGGCGCCGACGTAGATTCCGAGCCCGTCCAGGAAGTCCGGACGTCTCACGACTTGGCGCCTTCGAGGTGCTCGTCCACCTTGGGGGCTTCGCCACGGATCGGCGCGCGATCGAGCCACTCGAGCACGACGATGTCGTCGACGCTCTCGCCGGGGAGCTGCACGAGCGCGGACACGGCGGCCTGGTTGCGCTCGCCACGGATGTCGGCGCGCGCCTCGACGCGCACGTACTCGGGGGCGTGACGGGTGACGCGCTCGCCGAGCCCCGGCACCGCGAGATCGAGCTGCTGGCGCAGGAACGCGGCGACCGCCTCCGGATCGTCCTTGCGCCCGGCAATGAAGTCCTCGGCGTCGGCCTGCGTCATGTCCGGAAAGAGCGCACGCATGACCGGCACGGTGACGGAGTCGGCGTTGATCTCGAGCGACTTCCCCTTGGGAAACGGGCTGAACACGTCGACGAGGCCCGGCTTGTCCTTCGAGCCGTAGAGCAGCTCGGGGGTCACGCCGCGCACGTAGAGCAGCTCTTCGGGCGATTCGAAGTAGTTGTTCTTCGCCCGGTAGGGATGGCGGAGCCCCAGGTAGTAGTCGTCCTCGGCGCCGTTGACGCGCGCCTCCTTGCCGCAGTCGCGCCAGTCGAGGATCGAGTCGACGATGGTCTCGACGTCCTTCTCCTCGTGGACGTCGAGGCCCTGGGTCGCATTGCCGCCGATGAGGAGGTTCTTCACCACCACTTTCAGGAGGTCGCGGTAGAGGGGCTCGTCGAGCTCCGCCGGAGGAATGTTGAGCGGGATCTTGCCGTCCTCGCCCACCATGCGGACCGCGTAGACCCCGCCCCCGAAGTTCCGCTCCTTCCATTCGCCGTCGGCGACGAACTGCGTCTCCTCCTCGTCGTTGTCGGGATCGTCGGGATCGACGCTCGGCGGCTTGGGAACGCCGCCCGGATTGTCGCCGCGGGCGCGCCAGGCCTCGAACAGCGCGCTGTTCATGCCGGCGACCGCCAGGTAGTAGCCCTGGGTCTCGTCGGCGAGGTTCACCGACGCCATCGCGTCGTCGCGCATGAACTGCGAGAAGTCGAGCGCGAGCACGCCGAGGGTCATGAAGACCCAGAGCACGAGAAGCAGCACGACGCCGCGCTCACTGCGCCTTGGCCGCCGGTGCGTCACTCTTCGTCGCCCCCGTCGTCCTCGTTGTCGCCGTCGCCCGTACCGCCGCCGCCACCGCCGTGCCCGTTGCCGGCCTTGCCCGAGCCCGCCGTGCCGCCGCTGCCGGGGGTCCCGCCCTCGCCGGGGCCGCCACCGGCTCCGAGCTCGTCGCACTCCGCGACGTCGTTCTCGCCACCCAGCTCGAGCCCGCCCTCGCCGAAGGCGCCCGCCATGATCGGAATCTCCTGCCCCCACTCGCCTTCCTCGAGCCCCGCGAGGCCTTCGATCTCGATCCGGATGGCGTTCGGCAGCACCTCCTCCGCGACGCAGTCCCACGAGCTCCTCCACTCCGATTCGGAGCCGTCGTCGTAGAGGTAGTGGAAGGCCAGCGTCTTGAAGCCGTCGAGCAGGACCGCCGTGTGTGGCTCGCCGGCCTCGGGCGTCCCGCTGCCCAGGCTGTCGGCCGTAAAGTGCGGCGATTCCTCGAGCACGAGCTGCGGCGGGTCCGGGTTCAGCCGATAGGTGACCCGGGCGCGGCCACCCCCCGAGAGCTGCCCGGCCGTCGTGACGAAGCTGAACGACGTCGGGGAGCCCACGCAGTAGGGGTAGGTGTCCTCGTCGACGAGCGCCGGCTGAGCGACGGTGGATTTCACCTGTCGGATCATCACGTCCGTCGCCACTCGCAGCCGCTGCGCCGTCACGACCGCCGCTTCCCCCCGCTCCACGGCCCGAATCCCGAGATGAAACGCGGCGTAGCAGATACCGGCCACGAGCGCGAGCACGGTCATCGCGATGATGACCTCGAGCAGCGTGAAACCGGCCTGCCGCTGCATCCGGCGAGGGGTCACTTGGGCTCGTCCTCGTCGTCGTCGTGCGACATCCGGAGACTACGGAGCGTGTAGTCCTTGGCGCCGGCACCGTCCTGCCAGGTCACCGTGACCTCGACGTACTTGAGCTTCTGTCCGATCGGGTCGTTCTCGCGCTGCTCCGGCGTCTCGCCGCCCTCTTCGGGGGTGGCGTCACGCACGAGGTAGTGGGTCTTGAATCCCTCCTTGGTCGTCTCCTCCTTGTTCATGTCGGAGACGCCGCGCTGGAAGAGCAGGCTGTCGATCGCCGCCCGGGCGTGCAGCACGGCCCGGCTGTGCCGGGACGCCCGCTCCTGCAGGCGCAGGCTCCCCTGGTAGATCTGCTGGAGGGTCACGACCCCCGTGCCGAGGATCGCGATCGCCACTGCAATCTCGAGGAGCGTGAACCCGCGGCTCGCCGCGCGCATCACCCCGCGTCCTCGACCCGGACGGTCCCCACCAGCGGGTCGAGCACGAGCCGTAGCCGGTTGCGGCTCCGATCGCGCCGGCTGACGACGACGACCTCGGCTCCGCTCGTGCTGCCGTTCGGAAAGAAGGCCAGATCGTACTTCCCGAAGCCCGCGTCCCAGCCGCCGTCGATGCGCTCGATGAGCGCGCGCTCGGTGAGGACGGCCCACCGCGAGCCGTCGTCCGCCTCGATGCGATTGTCGTCCGGGCTGATCCGCATGCGGCGCATGCTGCCCGTCGCGACCGCCTCGCGCCGGCAGTAGTTCATCGTCGCCGCGATCTGCCGCGCCGCGCGCCGGACCTCGCGCGCGTCGAGCCCCGCGTCGATGGCCGGCACCGCCAGCGCCGCGCCGAGCGCGACGATGGCGAGGACGACCATCATCTCGACGAAGGTGAACCCGCGCGAGGAGCAAGGACGCATCAACCGGCGTTCGTGTCCCAGGACAGGACGTCGCGTGCCGGCCCGTCGCCCCCGGGGGCGCCGTCGGAGCCGAGCGAGTAGACGTCGTACGGCCGGCCCGCTTCGCCGGGGCTGCGGTAGTAGTACGGCCGCCCCCAGGGATCGGCGGGGATGTCCTTCTTCAGGTACGGGCCGTCCCATCGGTCGACCGCGGGCGGACGCCGCATGAGCGCTGCCAGCCCCTCCTGTGTCGACGGATAGCGACCGACGTCGAGACGGAACGTGTCGAGCGCCGTCCCGATGTTCTCGATCTGGGCGGCGGCGGCGCGGGCCTCCGCCTTCTCCTGGCCGCGGATGAACCGAGGACCGACGAGCGCCAGCAGGAGCCCGATGATGCTCACCACGACGATCATCTCGATGAACGTGAATCCGGCGTTGCCTCTGTTTCGCTTCATCATTCTCTCCTTGCTCACATCGGGAGGTCGTTGATGCTGAAGATGGCCGTCAGCATCGAGACGACGACCGCGCCGACGAGCAGTCCCATGACGACGATCATGATCGGCTCGAGCAGTCGCGTGAACTGGATGATCTGCGCACGGACCTCGCGATCGTAGTGCTCGGCGACCCGCAGCAGCATGTCGTCGAGCTTCCCGGTCTCCTCGCCGACGCTGATCATCTGGACGGCGAGCGGCGGAAAGGCGCCCGAGCGCGCGAGCGGGTTCGACACGCCCGCGCCTTCGCGCACGCCGACCTCGACGTCGGCGAGTGCGTTCGCGATGACGACGTTGCCAACCACCGCGCGCGCCGTGTCGAGCGCCTGGATCATCGGGACGCCGCTCTTGATGAGCGTACCGAGCGTGCGCGTCACGCCCGAGACTTCCATCTTGCGGAGGACCTGTCCCAGCCCGACGATGCGCAGCTTCGTCTGATCCCAGCGCAGCCGTCCCGCCGGCGTCGCGACCCAACGCCGGAACCCCATGACGCCGAGCCCGATCACGATGGCGCCGACCCACCAATAGGCGCGGATCACGTCCGAGGTGCCCATGACGATGCGCGCCGGGAGCGGCATGGCGCGCCCCATGCCCTCGAACAGTGCCGAGAAGCGCGGCAGGACGTAGACCAGCAGGAAGATCAACGACGCGCCGAGGACGCCCGTCAGCACGGCGGGGTACGTGAGCGAGCTCACCACCTCGCGTCGCAGGTCCTGCGCGCGCTCGAGGTACTCCGCGAGCCGCGCGAGCGACGCGTCGAGGAAGCCGCCGACCTCGCCCGCGCGCACCATGTTGACGTAGAGCGGCGGAAAGAACTTGTGCTGTCCCAGGGCGTCGGCGAGCGACTTGCCGCCGCGAACCGACGTCAGCACCTCGTCGAGGATGCGCGCCAGGTCCGGATGATCGGCAAGCTCGGTCAGGGTCGCGAGGCTGCGGTCGAGCGGCAGGCCGGCACCGAGCAGCGCCGACAGCTCCTGGGTCACGATCAGCAGATGTCGCTGCCCGAGCCGGCCGCGGAAGCGGCTCGACGCGACGCCACCGGTCCGCGCAGGCGCCTTGCTCTCTGCCGCCGCGCCGACCCGCAGCGGAATCAGGCCGCGATCCTGGAGGCGCGCGACGACGGCTGCGGCTTCTCCAGCCTCGATCGTCCCCTCGACGACCTTGCCTTCTGCGTCAGCAGCGCGGAACTGAAACTGCGCCAAACGAGCCTCCAGGTACGGGCCTAGGCGACCGCAAGCCTACCGAGGCGCCGCCGAGGTTTGCCGTAAGTTACGGAAAAGCCAGGCAATCGTATACGCGACGGGGCCCCGGTTTTCAACGCGATCGCCGCTCCCGCCGCCTTAGACTCCCGCCTGGGTCAAGGGCTTCACGTGGGCAAGCGCACGCGCCCGTCCATGTCGGCGGGCGGCTCGACACCGAGCAGCGCCAGGATCGTCGGTGCGAGGTCGATGATGTCGAGGTCGTCGGTCGGGACGCCCGGGCGGTTCACGAAGAACAGGGAGTCGGCGTAGGTGTGCATGCCGGTCAAGGCGCTGCGCCCGAACACCTCCGTCTTCGAGAGCGCGCCCTTCGGGTCGTAGCCGTCGTTGAAGTGGATCACCAGATCGGGCGCCGCGTCGACGGCAGGGCCGTGGTACAGCTCGGCCTGCGAGAAGACGCGCGGGATCGGCCGGCCCCCGGCGGGCGCTCCCGGGCTGTCGTCGTGCAGGGCGAGCAGCCCCTCGCGCAGGCGACCCAGGAGATCGTCGGCCTCGGAGGGCCCGATCGTGCCCAGCGGGAAGCGCCCCTTGCGGTGCACGTAGACGCGGCCTGGATCGAGGACGAACACCTTCGAGGCGGGGTCGAGATCGGCAGGCCCCTTGGGCTTCTCCACCGTGAAGCGCAGGAGCCCCTGCTGGCGCAGCCAGGCGTTCGGATAGAACTCGCGGTGGATGAGGGTGTGGCCGTGATCGGCGACCACGAAGAGGGGAACGTCGGCCGGAATCGCCGCGACGAGCTCGCCCAGCACGTCGTCGAGCTGGCGGTAGACGTCGAGGAACTTCCCGTGCAGGGGCGCCGCGGGGTCCACGAGCTGGCTCCAGAAGTAGTGGTGCAGGCGATCGCACTCGGTGATGACGCCGATGAAGAGGTCCCACGAGTCGTTCCGGAGGAGATCCAGGTAGACCCGCCGCCGGGCGTCCAGCACCGCACGCGTGTCGTCGAAGAACGCGTCGGGGCGCTGATCGGCGTTCATGTAGTCGACGTCGATCTTGTAGCCGGCGGTCCGAAGGCGCCCGAGGAGGTCGGCCGGATACACGGCCCGCTCGAGGTTCACCGCGACGAATCCCGAGACCAGCATGCCGTTCATCTGGCGCGCCGGGTACGTGCCGGGAATGTTCATCACGATCGAACGCTTGCCCGCGCGCGCGGCGACGTCCCAGAGCGTGTCCCCGCGCACGTTGCCGAAGTTCGGAAAGAAGAGCGTCAGCGTGCCCGGCTTCATGTCCGTGAAGCCGTAGATGCCGTGCTTGCCGGGATTCTTCCCGGTCATGAAGCCCGTCCACGACACCGACGAGATGGTGGGAATGGACGAGCGCATCGGGGCCAGCGTTCCGTTGGCGACGAGCTTCCCGAGGTTCGGCATGAGGCCGCGTGCGACGAGGTCCTGCACGAGCGGCAGCCCGACGCCGTCGAGCCCGATCACCGCGACCCGCGCCGGCGCCGGGGTGGACGACTCCCCCCGCCTCCGGATTCGATCGAGCAGCCCCACCCCGCGGCCGCCCCTAGACCTCTTCCTGCGTCACCCGGACGACCTCGGCCACGGTGGTCGTCCCCTCGCGGACGCTGCGCCATCCGTCGTCGCGGAGCGTCCGCATGCCCTGCTTCACCGCCGTCTCCTTGATGACGCCGGCCGACGCGCGCTCCAGGATGTGCGCCTTCACCGCGTCGGTCACGGGCAGGAACTCGTAGATGCCGGCACGACCCCGGTAGCCCGTGGTGGCGCAGTCCTCGCAGCCGCTCCCGATGACGGCACGCATGGGCTCGCCGTCGCGGCCGCCGATCTCGCGCCACAGCTCGGGCGGCATCTCGGCGGGCTGCATGCACTTGCGGCACACGCGACGCACGAGCCGCTGCGCGAGCACGCCGAGCAGCGAGGACGCCAGGAGATAGCTCTCGACGCCCATCTCGAGCAGCCGTGTCACGGCGCCGGCGGCGTCGTTCGTGTGCAGGGTGGAGAAGACCAGGTGGCCGGTCAGCGCCGACTGGATGGCGATCTCGGCCGTCTCGGGGTCGCGGATCTCACCGACCATGATGACGTCGGGGTCCTGGCGAACGATCGAGCGCAGGCCGTTGGCGAACGTGAGCCCGATCTGCGGCTTCACGTGGATCTGGTTCACGCCGAAGAGCTGGTACTCGACGGGATCCTCGATCGTGATGATCTTCTTGTCGGGCGAGTTGATCTTGTCGAGCGCGCCGTAGAGCGTGGTCGTCTTGCCGCTGCCGGTGGGCCCCGTCACCAGGATCATGCCGTACGGCCGCTGGATGACGGTCTCGAACTCCTTGAGGACGTCTTCGGGGAATCCGAGCGTCCCGAGGCTCACGTTGATGCTCGAGCGATCGAGGATGCGGAGCACGACGCTCTCGCCGTAGAGCGTCGGGAGGGTCGAGACGCGGAGATCGATCTCCTTGCCCATGAGGCGCAGCTTGATGCGACCGTCCTGCGGCAAGCGGCGCTCGGCGATGTTCAGCTTCGCCATGATCTTGATGCGCGAGACGATCGCGGCCTGCAGGCGCCGCGCCGGCGTTTCGACGTCGTGCAGCACGCCGTCGATCCGGTAGCGGACCTTCAGCTCCTGCTCGAAGGGCTCGATGTGGATGTCGGACGCGCGACTCTCGACCGCCCGGTTGATGAGGAGGTTCACGAGCCGGATCACGGGCGCCTCGCTCGCGAGGTCGCGCAGGTGGTTCACGTCCTCCTCGTCCTCGCCGACGAACGCGACCTCGGCGTCGCCCTCGCCGTTGCCGTTCGCGCCCTCGCCGGCGGTCCCGCCGCCGTAGATGGCTTCGAGACCTTCGAGGATGTCGCGTTCGCGCGCGAGGCGGGCCTCGACCTGGAGACCCGTCGCCACCTGGAGGCCCTGGATGGCGTAGTAGTCGGCGGGGTCGGCCATGGCGACGACGAGCGTCCCGTTCGACTGAGTGAGCGGCATGACCTTGGCGCGCCGCAGGTACTTGAGCGACAGCTTTCCGAGCGGCACCGGCTCGCTGGGGAACTCCTTGCGGGAGATGGCCGGCACGCCGAGGTAGCGCGCGAGGAGCGGCTGCAGGTCCTCCTCCGAGATGAATCCCAGATCGAGCAGCAGGCGCTCGAGTCGCTCGCCACGCTCCTGCTGGAGCCGCTTGACCTTCCGCAGGTCCTCGGCGCTCACGCGCCCCTGCTCGAGAAGGAGCTGCTCCAGGCTCTGGTGCTGCACCTCCATCGTCCGACAGACGAGTGTACCCGTGCCCCTGTTCACCGGCAAGCAAGGAACGCGCCGCGCGCCCCGCGGAACCGGCCGCAAAGCGCAACCGCGACGGCCGCTTGACGCGGAGGGCCAGGGTCGGAACCATGCGCCGGCCGTGGCGAAGCTGCACGACATGATCGCCGAGCGGATGCGCGCGGCGATCGCGCGCGCCCTGGGTGCGGACCTCGCGAGCGTCGACCCGGTCGTTCGCGAGACGCAGGACGCCCGCTTCGGCGACTTCCAGGCGAACGTCGCCATGAGCCTCGGCAAGCGCCTCGGCAAGAAGCCGCGCGAGATCGCGGAGGCCATCGTCGGCGCGTTCGACGCATCGGGGCTGTGCGCGCCGCCCGAGATCGCCGGGCCTGGATTCGTGAACGTCCGCCTGGACGACGGCGTTCTCGCCGCGCTCGCCACGTCGGCGGCGCGCGACCCGCGCCTCGGCATTGCGCCGGACGCCGCGCCCCGGACGGTGGTGGTCGACTATTCGGGGCCGAACGTCGCCAAGGAGATGCACGTCGGACACCTGCGCAGCACCGTCATCGGCGACGCGCTCGCGCGCACGATCGCGTTCATGGGCAACCGGGTCGTGCGCCAGAACCACATCGGCGACTGGGGCACGCAGTTCGGGCTCCTGATCGAGCGCCTGTTCGACCTCGGCAAGGCGGCGGGCAGGGACCCGGTGGACCTGCTCGGATCCGACGTCGATCTGACCGGGCTCTATCGCGACGCGGCGGCGCTCGAGACCAGCGATCCGGCGTTCGCGGCGCGGGCCCGCCAGCGGGTGGTCGCGCTGCAACGCGGCGACGCCGAGACGCGCCGCCTGTGGCAGGCCCTGGTCGCGATCTCCGCCGAGCAGTTCCAGGCCGCGTACGCGCGCCTCGGCGTCACGCTCGCCGCGAGCGACGTCCGCGGCGAGAGCTTCTACAACGAGCGCCTGGCCGAGGTGGTCGCCGAGCTGCGTGCCGCCGGGCTCGCACGCGACAGCGAGGGGGCGGTCTGCGTCTTCCCGGACGGCTTCAAGACGAAGGAGGGCGCGCCCCTGCCCCTCATCGTGCAGAAATCCGACGGCGGCTACCTCTACGCCACGACCGATCTCGCGGCGCTCCGCTTCCGGCTGCGCGAGCTCGGGGCGCGACGGATCGTCTACGTGACCGACGCGCGCCAGCAGCAGCACTTCGCGATGGTCTTCGCGACGGCGCGGGCCGCCGGCTGGGTACCGGACGATGCGCGCCTCGAGCACGTGGTGTTCGGCACGGTCCTCGGCGAGGACGGCAGGCCCTTCAAGACGCGCAGCGGCGACACCGTCCGCCTGGCCGAGCTGCTCGACGAGGCCGAGGAGCGCGCGGGCCGCATCGTGCTCGAGAAGAACCCCGACCTCGATGCCGCCACGCGCGGCGGCGTCGCACGTGCGGTCGGGATCGGCGCGATCAAGTACGCCGACCTCGCCAGCGACCGCGTGAAGGACTACGTCTTCAGCTGGGCGCGCATGCTCGCCATGGACGGCAACACCGCGCCCTACCTCCAGTACGCCTACGCGCGGATCCGGGCGATCTTCCGCAAGGCGGGCCTCGACGCGGCGCCGAGCGTCCCGGTTGCCCTCGGGCATCCCGCCGAGCGTGCGCTCGTCCTCCAGCTCCTGCAGGCCGACGGCGTCGTCGAGGCGGTCGCCGCCACGCTCGAGCCGCATCGCCTGTGCGGCTACCTCTACGACGTGGCGACGACCTTCAGCACGTTCTACGAGGCGTGCCCGGTGCTGCCGGCCGAGCCGGCGGTGCGCGAGAGCCGGCTCGTCCTGTGCGATCTCACCGCGCGGACGCTCGCGACCGGCCTCGGCCTGCTCGGCATCGACACCCTGGAGCGGATGTAGCGCTCAGGCGCGCCGCTGCCGCCAGTCGTCGAGCACGATCCGCAGCGTCTCGGTGAGTGGGATCGTCGGAGTCCAGCCGGTGTCGGCGGTCGCGCGGGCGTGGCTGCCGACGATGCGCTCGATCTCGACCGCGCGCTTGAGGGCCGGGTCGCTCGCGACCCGCAGCGGAACGCGCGCGTGCGTGCGCAGGAGCGCGATCACCTCGGCGATGCTGACGCCCTCGCCGGCACAGAGGTTGTACGCCTCCCCGCCCTTGCCGCGGTCGAGGAGCGCGACGTAGCCGGCGACGATGTCGCGCACGTCGGAGAAGTCGCGCACGGGGTCGGCGTTCCCGACCCGCAGCACCGGCTCCTGGTCACCCCGCTCGATGGCCGCGATCTGCCGCGCGAGCGCCGCGCACACGAACGTCGGCTGCTGTCCGGGCCCGGTGTGATTGAACGGCCGCGCGCGCACGACGTCCAGGCCGTAGCTGCGAGCCCACTGCGCGGCCGTGATGTCGGCGGCCGCCTTCGACGCCCCGTAGACCGAGAGCGGGCGAAAGGGCGTCTCCTCGGTGACCGGCAGCTCCTCGCGCCGGACCGCACCGTACGCGTCGGACGAGCCGACGTGGAGGACGCGCGCGCGCGGCACCGCCGCCCGCACCGCGGCGAGGACCGCGATCGTGCCGCCGACGTTCACGCGATAGGCGAGGTCCGGATCGGCCTCGGCTTCGGGGACGAACGATACGGCCGCGAGATGGACCACCGCCTCGGCCGCGACCGCGGCGAGCGTCCGCGCCACCCCGTCACGATCGGTGACGTCGCCCTGATGCGTCGCCGTCGTGAGGCCCGCGACCGCCGAGCGCTCCTCGGCCGAGCGCACGAAGCCGTGGACCTCGTGTCCGCACGCCGCGAGCGCACGCGCCAGCCACGGTCCGACGAAGCCCCCGATCCCGGTGACGAGTACGCGCACGGCGGCGCTAGGTGGCCTGCCCGAGGCGCGCGAGGTCGGCGCGGACCATCATCTCGACCAGGCCGTGGAAGCTCACGCGTGGCGCCCAGCCGAGCCGGCTGCGCGCCTTGGCGGCGTCGCCGACCAGGAGGTCGACCTCGGCCGGGCGAAGAAAGGCGGGATCCTCGCGCACGTAGTCCCGCCAGTCGAGCCCGACGACGCCGAACGCGACCTCGACCAGCTCGCGGACGGCGTGTGTCTCGCCGGTCGCGACCACGTAGTCGTCGGGCGCCGCCTGCTGGAGCATGCGCCACATGGCTTCCACGTAGTCGCCGGCGAAGCCCCAGTCGCGCCGCGCCTCGAGGTTCCCCATGCGCAGCTCCTTCTGGAGCCCGAGCTTGATGCGCGCGACGCCGTCCGAGACCTTGCGGGTCACGAACTCCTTCCCGCGCCGCGGCGACTCGTGGTTGAAGAGGATCCCCGAGCAGGCGAAGAGCCCGTAGCTCTCGCGATAGTTGACCGTGATGAAGTGCCCGTAGACCTTCGCGACGCCGTACGGGCTCCGCGGGTAGAAGGGCGTCGACTCGCGCTGCGGCGTCTCGCGCACCTTGCCGAACATCTCGCTCGAGCTCGCCTGGTAGAAGCGTGCCTCGGGGACCACCAGCCGCATCGACTCGAGGAGCTTCGTCACGCCGACCGCATCGAACTCGGCCGTGAGGACGGGCTGCTGCCACGACGTCGGGACGAATGACTGGGCCGCGAGGTTGTAGATCTCGTCGGGTCGAGCGTCTTTCAGGATGTCGATGAGCGAGAGCTGGTCGAGCAGGTCCGCCTGCCGGAGCTCGATGCGCCCCTGCAGGTGCGCGATGCGCTCGAAGTTCTCGGTGCTGGCGCGCCGCACCATGCCGACCACGCGGTAGCCCTGCCCGAGCAGGAACTCCGCCAGGTACGAGCCGTCCTGTCCGGTGATGCCGGTGATGAGCGCCGTGGGTGCCATCGGTCAGGAGGTCGCCGTGCGCAGGCGCGCGCCGTACATGCGCTCGTAGTAGTCGCGGTAGGCGCCGCTCTTCACGTCGTCCCACCAGGCACGATGGTCGCGGTACCATGCGACCGTCTCGGCGAGGCCGTCCGCGAACGCCCGGCGTGACGTCCAGCCGGTCGCGCGCAGGCGGGAGGCGTCGAGCGCGTAGCGGCGATCGTGCCCGGGCCGATCCGTCACGTGCCGGACGAGGTCGGCACCGCGTCCGGTGAGGCGCAGGATCGCGGTCGTGACCTCGCGATTCGGCGTCTCGTTGTGCGCGCTCACGTTGAAGACGGGGGCGTCCGTCACGCCGAGCCCCAGGACGTGCCAGAGGGCCTCGCAATGGTCCGCGACGTGGATCCAGTCGCGGACCTGCATGCCGTCGCCATACAGCGGCAGGGGCTCTCCGGCGAAGGCGTTGGTGACGAACAGCGGGATCAGCTTCTCGGGGAACTGATACGGGCCGTAGTTGTTCGAGCAGCGCGTGATCGCCGCCGGTACGCCGTACGTCGTAGCGTAGGCCTGCACGAAGCCGTCCGCCGCGGCCTTGCTGGCGGCGTACGGGCTCGACGGGCGCAGCGGCGCATCTTCGGTCGCGCGTCCGGTCGGGATCGTGCCGTAGACCTCGTCGGTCGAGACGTGCAGGAAGCACCGGAACCCCGCGAGCCCACGTACCGCTTCGAGCAGCGCGATCGTCCCGTGGACGTTGGTGCGCAGGAACGGCGCCGCGTCCTCGATGCTGCGGTCGACGTGCGACTCGGCCGCGAAGTTGACCAGCGTGTCGATCCGCTCCTCGCGAACGAGCGCGGCCATGGCCGGCGCGTCGGCGATGTCCGCCTTGACGAATCGGAAGACCGGATCGCCGTCGAGATCGGCAAGGTTCGCGTAGTTGCCCGCGTAGGTGAGGACGTCGACCGCGACCAGGCGTCCGACCCGCTCCCGCCGCGATCCCAGGGCCTGGCGGACGAAGTTCGTGCCGATGAACCCCGCCGCCCCGGTGACGAGCAGCCGCATGCGCGCCCGACGCTACCGGTTCTTGGTTCGCCAGTCGAATCCGATGCGAGGGTCGTCGAACGGGATCCGCTCCTCGTCGGGATTCGCCGCGTCGTAGTGCTCGGTCGTATGGTAGAAGAGCGCGACCGGCTCGTTCCCGAGCACCCGGTAGCCGTGCGCCACGCCCGGCGGGATGGCGATCACCCGCGGCTTGGCGGCCCCCATGTACAGGACCTGCGTCTGCCCGCACGTAGGCGATCCCTCGCGGAGGTCGTAGAGCACGACCTGCGCGTTGCCGCTCGCGAAGAACCAGACGTCCCACTGCCGCACGTGCCAATGGAAGGCCTTGATCACGCCGGGGTACGTGACGGTGAGCGTCGTCTGCTTCACCTCGCGGAAGACCGGCTCGTCGTCGCGGACCACCTCGACGAGCGTGCCGCGGTCGTCCGCATGGACCGTGCATTCCTTCACCACCACCCCGTCGATCATCCGCGTCTCCTCGCCGCCACGGCGCGACGCGGCGCTTCGCCCGCGTCCGGCACGCGCGTCGTCGGCCCGTCCAGCCGATTGGCTCCCGTCTCGGCGACGAGATTGCCGGCCCTGTGCAGCGACGCCATCGTGCCTGCGTCCGTCCACCAACCATCCAGGATCTCACACGAGAGCTGGCCGCGTCTCAAGTACCAGGTATTGACGTCCGTGATCTCGAGCTCGCCCCGCCCCGAGGGCTCGAGCGTCTTGATCACGTCAAAAACCTGACGGTCGTACATGTAGATCCCGGTGACGGCGTAGCGGCTCTTGGGCCGCTTCGGCTTCTCGACGATGGAGACCACCCGCCCCCCGGAGATCTCCGCGACGCCGAAGCGCTCGGCGTCGGGCACCTCCTTCAGGATCACGCGCGCGCCCTTGCGCTGGCGCGCGAATCGGCGCACCGCGGGGACGATCGAGCCCTCGACGATGTTGTCTCCGAGCACGACGCAGATCCGGTCGCCCTCGGCGAAGCGTTCCGCGAGCGCGAGGGCCGCCGCGATGCCACCTTCGCCCTCCTGATACGCATAGTGCAGGCGATCGAGCCCGAAGTCCTTGCCGTTGCGCAGCAGGCGCAGGAAATCGCCCGCGTGCTGGCCGCCGGTGACGATCAGGATGTCGCGAATGCCGGCGTTGATGAGCGCCTGCAGCGGGTAGTAGATCATCGGCCGGTCGAACACCGGCAGCAGGTGCTTGTTGGTGATGCGCGTGAGCGGCAGGAGGCGCGTCCCGAGCCCGCCGGCGAGGACCACACCCTTCATGGCGCGGGCCCCGTTCCAGTCGCCCAGGGACGCTTGTAGCCGAGGTTCTGCAGGCCGGCGAGCCCCGTGTAGGTCCGGTTGCTCGGCCCCTGGCCGATCGAGCCGAGGCCGTAGAGCGTGAACTGCACGCGGATCGTCGTATCGTTCGTGTCCGAGCGATCGGACGCGCCGATCTCGAAGATCCAGCAGTCGCAGCGTGACATGATCCGGAAGATGTAGTCCCGCTCGAGGAACTGCGGGCCGATGGTGATGAGGCGGTTCGTGTTGTTGGGATCGACGCCGAGCGTGGGCGCGAGGCTGTAGCGCGCCACGAACAGGAACCCCATGTAGTCGCCCAGGCGCAGATATGCCGTGCCGTCGACCTCCTCGACCGGGTCGGGGTTGTTGAAGAGCCGGTTCTCCGGCGATCCGGGCGTGAGGCCGGCGTTCAAGTTGTCGGCGGTGAACCGGTACGAGGCGCCGATCGCGGACGGGCTCTGGAAGCTGACGCGTCCCGGGGGCGGCTGCCACCACGGCTCGCGCAGCACCATGCCGATCGACTGTGCGAGGAGCCGCCCGTCGTTCAGGTCGATGGAGTTCGCGTACGAGAAGCCCAGGTACCCCGTCGGCGTCACGCGCAGCTGGAAGTCGAGGTCGGAGAGATGGCTCCCGCCGGCGATGCTGCGCGAGATGTCGTAGCCCTGGAGCACGCTCGCGCGCGCGAGCTCCTGCGAGGTGTTGACGCTCGCGGGGGTAGCCGCCGTCGGCTTGCGCGGCTTCCCGGGCGGCGCCGCCGCCAGCGGCAGGCCTTGCGGGAGCATGTCCGCCGCGACCTGATCGAACTGATCGGACAGGTTCTCGCCGTCCTCGTCCTCGTTGTCCTCGTCGTCCTCGGAGGCTGCCGCCTCCTCGGCGAGCTCGCTCGCGGCGCGCGCGGTCTCGGTGGCGGTGGCGGCCCGCCCGAAGACCCGGGTGGTGACGCCGTACGAGATGAAGTTGCGCCGGTTGATCGCGTCGACGTCGTCGAAGAGATACCCCTCGCTGAACAGCGTCCCCGGATTGCCGTCGACGCGCGTGCGAACGGAGCCCACGTCGCGCCCCACCTGTGGGACGTACAGGTACTGGATCTCCGGCTCGATCGTGTGCCGGATCTTCTCGAACCCGAAGTACGGGAAACGGTAGACGTGGGTGAGCTCGGTTCCGAGCGTCGTATGGACCTCGCCGATCTCGCGGCTGCGGTTCGTGTCGAGGTCGGGCAGCACGTTCTTTCCGAGCGCGAACTTCGTCGCGATACCCGGGTTGTCCGGCACGAAGATCCCCACCTGCTCGCCGTTGGTCAGGTGGTATGCGGTTTCGCGAAACTGCCCGCGGACGGAGCCGTACAGGTAGCGTCCCCAATTGAAGGGCAGCGTGAGCTCGGGGGCAAAGTCCAGCCGCAGGCCGTCGTAGCCTTCGGTGCGCTGGAAATCGGTCGCCTCGCCGGCGAGCCGGCCCACGACCACGCCGCCGAGCAGCGGCATCGCGTGCTCGGCGTTCACCCGCGGCACCCGGTCGAGCGTCAGGTCCTGCGAATCTATCAGGTCCTGGTACGCCGTCGCGTCGACCTGCGCCAGGCCGTCGTCCCACGTCTTGATGGCGCCGAGCCGCGAGCGGGTGAAGCGCGTGCTGCGGATCTGGATGTCGCTGCGGACCGTCGACGAGAAGGCGCGGATCTCGCGGAAGAAGTCGTCGTCGCTCACGCGGAGCACGTCGAGGTAGAGCTTGCTGTCCCACAGGAACGGCTGGATGTGCCGCCCGGCCACGACCCAGCGATTGACGGGCACCTCCGCCGACTGGGGCGAGAGGGGCGTGATCGGCTCGGGGCTTCCGCCGATCCGCTCGTTGAAGTAGGCGCCGGTGAAGATGCCGCGCGTCTCTTTGGACCACTGATAGCGGTACTCGCCGATCACGCCGACGCGGGCGGCGGTCTCGAGATCGGCGGTGATGGTCGCGTCGTTGCTCTTGTCGATCGCCCAGAAGAACGGCTGCTCGTAGAGGAAGCCGCGCTTGTTCGAGTAGCCCAGGCGCGGGAAGAGGAAGCCGGTCTCGCGCTCCGTGTTGGCCGGAAAGAGGAAGTACGGCGACCAGAAGACCGGTGTGTCCTGCACGCGCAGGGTGGCGTCCTTGGTGACGCCGACGCCGCCGAGCGTGACGTTGGTCTCCTTCCCGGCGATGCTCCACGAGGGCGACTCGATGCCGCCGCAGCGGCAGGTCGTGAAGACGCCGTTCTCCACCCGGTAGCAGGGCCCGCCCAGCTTCTCCACCTGGCCCGCCTTCAAGTGGTACGGGCTCCGTTTCATGTCGGCTTCCGCGTCGACGACCCAGCCGGTCTCGTCGTCGAGGTCGAGGCGCGCCGCCTCGCCCTCCATCGTGCCCTCGGGATCGACCACCACGACGTGCCCGCGCGCCTCGGCGACCGCCGTCGTGCGATCGTAGGTCACCTCGTCGGCGCGCACCGTCGTCTCGCCGCGCGTGAGCGTCACGCCGCCGCGCGCGGTGAGGACGTTCTGGTCCTGGTCGTATTGCATCTCCGCGGCGTCGACGGCGACCTGGTTGCTCTCGCCTTCGGCGCGCGGCGCCGCACGCTTGCGCGTACCGGCAGGTTGCGCGGCCGCGGTCGCGACCGTGCGGGGCCGCAGCGTGACGGCGATGGCGCCCGTCGCCGTCGGGTGGGCGATCGTGTAGCTGACCGGCTGCCGGACGAACACGACCACCTGGGTGCCGCCCGCCTCGGGCGACAGGCGCACCGTCGAGACGAGCGCGTCGGCGACCTCGATCGCGGCCTGGCGCGAGACGGGTGCGCCGGCGACCAGGAAGCTCACTTCGTCGGTGAACGTCTCGCCGACGCTCGCCGGCCCCTTCACGTCCGACGCCGGATGCGCGCCCGGCGTGCGGTCCTCGATGCGCGCGTCGGGCTCGGCCTGGAGCGTGATCACCGTCGGCGCGTTCGGCCCGGACAGCACGCGTACCTCGGCGGACATCGTGGGTCCGTCGAGCTCGCCCGCCCAACCACGCCCGGCGACCAGCAGCAAGGCTGCCAGTCCCAACCGGACGACCTGGTCGACGCTCATGGGCGCGCCTGTGTACCAATTCGCTCCCAACCTTGCCAAGGCGGGATCAGCTCGCGTTGGCCGAGCGCGAGGTAGGCCTCGCCCGCCAGAAACAGCGATCCGGCGACCACGACGGCGCCGTCGTCGGCCGTGACCGCGAGCGCACGCTCGACGGCGGCGCGCGCCTCCTCGAGGACGTCCGTCGGGATCTGATCGCCGACGTGGGCCGCCATGACCTGTGGATCGAGACCGCGCCGCCCGACGCGCGTCAGCACGACGCGCGCCGATGCCCGCGCGAGCGGATCGAGCATCGCCTGCCACGCCTTGTCGGCCATGACCGCGAAGACGAGGGTCACGCGACGGTCGGCGACCAGGGCCGGAAGCTCGCGCAGGAGCATCTCGACGCCGGCCGGATTGTGGGCGCCGTCCACCACCACGCGCGGGCGCTCCCGCAGGGTCGCGAGCCGGCCGGGCCACCGCGCCGCCCCGAGCCCGCCGCGGACGGCGTCGACCGTGCACGGGAACCGCTCCGCCGCACACGAAAGGACCGTCAGCGCGACGCGTGCGTTCTCCTCCTGCACGGCGCCCGGCAGGCCGATCCGGAGGCGGTCCCATGCGTGGCCCCGGGGCCCCCGGAAGGCGAGCCCGCCCGCACCCGCTTCGAGGGTCGCATCGCGCACCGCGGAGACGACCGGAGCGCCCACCGCGCGCGCGTGGGCGACGACGACGTCCTCGGCCTCGGTCACGATCCGCCCGACCACGAGTGGGACGCCGGGCTTGGCGATGCCCGCCTTCTCGCGCGCGATCGAGCGGAGATCGCTGCCGAGGAACTCCTCGTGGTCGCGGGCGATCGACGTCACGGCGGTCACGATCGGGTGCACCACGTTGGTCGCGTCGAGCCGGCCGCCGAGGCCGACCTCGATCACGCCCACCTCGACGCCGATGCGGGCGAACCACTCGAGCGCGAGCAGGGTCGCGAACTCGAAGTGCGTGAGGGCGATGCCCGCCCGATCGAGATCGCCCCGCAGCTCCGCGACGAGCTCGACGATCGCGTCGTGCGGCATCGCGAGCCCTCCTGCGCGGATGCGCTCGGCGAAGTCGACGAGGTGCGGCGACGTGTAGAGGCCCGTCCGGTAGCCGGCGGCGCGCAGCACGGCCTCGAGCATCGCGGCCGTGGACCCCTTCCCGTTCGTGCCCGCCACGTGGAGCGCCGGCACGCGTGCTTCGGGATGCCCGCGGCGCGCGAGCGCCGCGCGGATGCGCTCGAGCTCGAGGTCCCAGCCCTTCGTGACCTCGAGGCCGTGGAGGTAGGCGATGGTGTCGGTGTACGCCGTCACCGCTCGGCCGCGCGCATGCCGTCCTTGAGGCTCCGCACGAAGGCCTCGACGCGGGCCGGCGCGCCGGCGGCGCCGTGCTCCTCGACCAGGCGCTGGATCGCGCTGCCCACCACGACCGCGTCGGCGAAGCCGGCGATCCAGCGTGCCTGCTCGGGGGTCTGGACGCCGAAGCCGACGCCGATGGGAAGCGCCGTCACGGCGGCGACGCGCCGCACGAGCTCCTCGAGCTCGCGCGGCAGCTCACGTCGAGCCCCCGTCACGCCCAGCACGGAGACGAAGTAGAGAAAGCCGCTCGCCGCGTTCGCGATCTTCCTTGCGCGGGTGATCGGCGTGGTCGGCGCCAGCAGACGGATCAGGTCGAGCTGGTTGCGCGCGAGCGCCGCCGAGAGATCGGCCGCCTCCTCGGGCGGCAGATCGACGCACAGGAAGCCGTCGACCCCGGCCGAGCGCGCGTCGCGCGCCACCGCGTCGAGCCCGTAGCGAAAGAACGGGTTGTAGTAGCCGAAGAGCACGATCGGCACCGGCAGCTCGGCACGGCGCTCGGCGACCATCTCGAGCACGCGCGCGAGGCTCGTGCCGGCGGCGATCGCACGCGTGGCGGCGCGCTGCAGGACCGGGCCGTCGGCCATCGGGTCGGAGAACGGCACCCCGAGCTCGATCAGGTCGGCTCCTCCCGCCACGAGCGCGCGCAGGAGATCGGGCGTGACGGCGAGCGACGGGTCGCCCGCCGTGAGGTAGGCGACGAAGCCCACCTCGCGCCGCGCGCGCAGCGCAGCGAACGTGTCGTCGATGCGTGTCATCAGAGGCGCACTCCGAGGTGCTGCGCGACCGTGCCCATGTCCTTGTCGCCGCGGCCGGACAGACACACGAGCAGCACGTCGCTGCGCCGCATCGCCGGCGCGATGCGCGCCACGTGCGCGATCGCGTGGGCGCTCTCGAGCGCGGGGATGATGCCTTCGGTCGACGACAGGAGCTGGAGTGCCGACACCGCCTCGTCGTCGGTCGCGGTCACGTACGTCGCGCGGCCGGTGTCGCGGAGATACGCGTGCTCCGGCCCGACGCCCGGGTAGTCGAGCCCCGCCGAGATCGAGTGGGCCTCGCGGATCTGCCCGGTCTCGTCCTGCAGCAGGTACGTCTTGTTGCCGTGCAGGACACCCACCTGCCCCGCCGAGAGCGACGCCGCGTGCGCGCCCGTCTCGAGGCCGCGGCCGGCCGCCTCGACGCCGACGAGCTGGACCCGGCGGTCGTTGCGGAAGGCGTGGAAGAGCCCCATCGCGTTCGAGCCGCCGCCGATGCATGCGACGGCCGCGGTGGGCAGCTTCCCGGTGGCCTTCAGGATCTGGCGGCGCGCCTCCGCGCCGATGACGGACTGGAAGTCGCGGACCATGAGCGGGTACGGATGCGGGCCCGCCACGGTGCCGATCACGTAGAACGTGTCGGTCACGGTCGCGATCCAGTCGCGCAGCGCCTCGTTCATGGCGTCCTTCAGCGTACGCGCACCCGACTCGACCACGCGGACCTCGGCGCCGAGGAGCTTCATGCGGAACACGTTGAGGCTCTGCCGGCGCACGTCTTCGGCGCCCATGAAGATCTCGCACGGCATGCCGAACAACGCGGCGACGGTCGCCGTCGCGACGCCGTGCTGCCCCGCCCCCGTCTCGGCGATCAGCCGGCGCTTCTTCAGGCGCCGGGCGACGAGCGCCTGGCCGATCGTGTTGTTGATCTTGTGCGCTCCGGTGTGGAGGAGGTCCTCGCGCTTCAGGTAGATCCGCGCCCCGCCCAGCCGCTCCGTCAGGCGCCGCGCGAAGTGGAGGCGCGTCGGACGCCCCGCGTAGTCGGCGAGCCAGCCGTGGAACTCGCGCCGGAAGCCTGGGTCCTTGCGCAGCTTCGACCACGCCCGCTCGAGGTCGAGGATCGCCGGCATGAGCGTCTCGGCGACGAAGCGGCCGCCGTACTGCCCGAAGTGCCCCTCGGCGTCAGGCAGCTTTCGCGCGTCGGATGAACTCGCGGATCTTGTCATGGTCCTTCACTCCGGGTCTGCGCTCGACGCCCGAGGCCACGTCGACGCCGTGGGGACGCAGCGCGCGCACGACGTCCGCCACCGTCTCGGGCCGAAGGCCCCCGGCCACGAACAGGCGGTCGCGCGGAAGACCGCACGCGGCCGCCGGGTCGAGCGCGACGCCCGTGCCGCCGGCGACGCCGGGAACCCAGGTGTCGAGCAGGATGAAGTCGGTGTCGTAGTCGGCGGCGCGCGCCGCCGCGTCCTCGCCGGGGCGCGGCCGCAGCGCCTTGATCGTCTGCTGCGTCCAGCCGCGGCAGTACGCGGGTGGCTCGTCGCCGTGGAACTGGAGGCCTGCGAGGCCGACGTGCGCGGCGATGCGCAGGACCTCCTCCCGCGGGGCGTCGACGAAGACCCCGACGAGCGGCACGGTGGCGGCCGCCGCCACGCGGCGCGCCGCGTCGGGCACGAGATAGCGCGGGCTCGACGGCACGAAGTTGAGGCCAAGGAGGTCGGCGCCGGCGTCGACCGCGGCCCGCGCGTCCTCGGGCGTGCAGACGCCGCAGATCTTCACGACCACGCTCACGTGAGGAACTCCGCGAGCGCCGCCCCGGGATCCGGCGCCGCCATGAAGGCCTCGCCGACCAGGACCGCGCGGGCGCCGGCCGCCACCATGCGACGGACGTCGCCCGCCGAGTGGATGCCGCTCTCGGCGACGAGGAGGATTCCCGGCGGCACGAGCGCCGCCAGCCGCTCGGTGGTCTCGAGGCTCACGGCGAAGGTCGCGAGGTCGCGGTTGTTGACGCCCACGAGCGTCGCACCCGCGGCCAACGCCCACTCGAGCTCGCGCTCGTCGTGCGCCTCGACGAGCGCGTCGAGCCCCGCCTCGCGCGCCGCCGCCAGCAGCTCGACGCGCAGCGCCGCCGAGCCGGCGGCGGCGATCACGAGCACGGCGTCGGCGCCGAACGCCCGTGCTTCGTCGATCTGGTACGGATCGACGAGGAAGTCCTTGCGCAGGCACGGGAGGGCGACGACGCCGCGCACGATCGCGAGATGGTCCAGATGGCCCTCGAAGAAGCGCTCGTCGGTCAGGACCGACAGCGCGGCGGCACCGGCGGCTTCGTAGCTCCGCGCATGGGCGGGTGGGTCGTAGTGCGTACGGATCACGCCCTTGGACGGCGAGGCGCGCTTCAGCTCCGCGATCACGGCGGGCGCCGGCCGCGCGGCGAGCGCCGCCCGGAAGCCGCGGCGCGGCTCGGCGTAGAGGGGCCGCTCGCGCAGGGCCGACGGGGGCACCTCGCGCTTGCGCGCCGAGACCTCGTCGACCTTGTGAGCGAGGATCTCGTCGAGGATCATGCCCCGCTTCCTCGAGCCTGCGTGAAGGCGACGAGCCGCTCGAGGAGCGCCGTCGCGGCGCCGCCGTCTATGGCGCGGGCCGCTTGCCCGGCGCCGTCGCGCAGGTCGCGCGCCGCCCCGCCCACGACCAGCGCGGCGGCGGCGTTGAGGCAGACCACGTCGCGTGCCGGTCCGTGCTCTCCGGCGAGGACGGCGCGCACACGCGCGACCGCATCGGCGACGCTCGTGACCCGCAGGGCGGCAAGCGGGGCAGATGGAACACCCGCGTCCGCGGCCCTCACGGTGCGCGTGTCCACCGCACCCGGGGTCACGTCCGCGACCAGCGATTCGCCCGAGAGCGCCAGCTCGTCGAGGCCGACGGCGCCGTGCACGACCCACGCGCGCTCGGCGCCGAGCCGCTGGAGCACGTGCGCGAGCGGGAGGACCCACCGGCGCTCGGCCACGCCGATCACCTGCCGCCCGACGCCGGCGGGATTCGCGAGCGGCCCGATCAGGTTGAAGAACGTGCGGACCCCGAGCTCGCGGCGCGGCGCCGCGGCGTGGCGGAGCGCGGGATGGAACGCGGGGGCGAACAGGAAGACGAATCCGACCTCGCGCAGGCACGCCGACGCGGCGGCGGGATCGAGCACGAGGCGCACGCCGAGCCCCTCCAGGACGTCGGCGCCGCCGACGCTGCCCGACGCGGCCCGGTTGCCGTGCTTTGCCACCGGCACGCCGGCCGCCGCGACCACCAGCCCCGCTGCCGTCGACACGTTGAGCGTGGCGGCGCCGTCGCCGCCCGTCCCGCAGGTGTCGACGGCGCCCGCAGGCGCACCCTCGACCCGGGTCATGTGCGCGCGCATCGCGCGCGCGGCGCCCGCCAGCTCGGCTTCGCTCTCCCCCTTCATCCGCAGCGCGACGGCGATCGCGCCGATCTGGGCCGGCGTCATCTGGCCGTCCAGGAGCGCGGTCATGAGGGCGGCCATCTCGTCTTCGGCGAGAGAGTCGCCCCCGACGAGCCGGCCGAGCGCGGCCTGCGGTGTCATGCGGCCGCCGGCACCCGCGCGAGGAAGTTCGCGAGCAGATCCTTCCCGGCGAGCGTCAGGATCGATTCCGGATGGAACTGGATGCCCTCGACGAAGAGCTCGCGATGCCGCACGCCCATGATCTCGTTCTCGGCGGTCCACGCGGTCCGCACGAGCTCGGCCGGGAGCGTCGACGGATCGATCACCAGCGAATGGTAGCGCGTGGCATCGAACGGGTTCGGAAGCCCGGCGAAGAGGCCCTCGCCGGTGTGCAGGATCGGCGAGGTCTTGCCGTGCATGATGCGGTCGCAGCGCACGATCTGGCCGCCGAACGCGGCGCCGATCGCCTGGTGTCCCAGGCACACGCCGAGGATCGGCAGCTGCCCCGCGAAGCGCTGGATCAGGGGCACCGAGATGCCGGCCTCGCGCGGCGTGCAGGGGCCCGGCGAGATCACGACCGCGTCCGGGGCCATCGTCGCGATCCCGTCGAGGTCGATGGCGTCGTTGCGACGCACCGTCACGTCGGCGCCGAGCTCGCCCAGATACTGCACGAGGTTGTAGGTGAACGAGTCGTAGTTGTCGATCATGAGAAGGCGGACGCGGGCCATCACAACGCCTCCGCCAGCCGCACGGCCTGGATCATCGCGCGCGCCTTGTTGACGCACTCGCGGTGCTCGGCCTCCGGATCGGAGTCGGCGACGATGCCCGCGCCCGACTGGATGTAGGCGCGGCCGTCGCGCATGAGGACGCTGCGGATCGCGATCGCCGTGTCCATGGCGCCGCCGAACGCGAAATAGCCGACCGCGCCGCCGTAGAACCCGCGCCGCACGGGCTCGAGCTCCTCGATGACCTCCATCGCACGGACCTTCGGCGCGCCGGTGAGCGTGCCCGCCGGGAACGTGGCGCGAAACGCGTCGAACGCGTCGACGTCGGGCATGAGCTTCCCGCGTACGTTCGAGACGAGGTGCATCACGTGCGAGTAGCGCTCGAGGATCATCCGCTCGGTGACGGCGACCGAGCCGATCTCCGACACCCGGCCGACGTCGTTGCGGGCCAGGTCGACCAGCATCACGTGCTCGGCGATCTCCTTCGGATTGGCGAGCAGCTCCGCGGCCAGCTCCGCGTCCTCCTTCTCGATCGTGCCGCGCGGCCGCGTACCGGCGATGGGGCGGACCGTCACCTCGCCGCCCTCGACGCGCGCCATCACCTCGGGCGACGCGCCGGCCACGGTGTCGGCGCCGAGCGCGAGGAAGAAGTGGTACGGCGACGGATTCACCGTCCGCAGGCAGCGGTACACGTTGAAGGGCGCCGCGCTCAGTGGCAGCTCGAAGCGCTGCGCGAGCACCACCTGGATGACGTCGCCCGCGAAGACGTACTCCTTCGCCCGGCGCACCATCGACTGGTACGCCTCGGGCGAGACGTTGGAGCGCACCTCGCCGCTCGCCCGCCCGCTGCCCCGCGGTTCCACGATCGCCGCGCCGAGCCGTGCCACCAGCTCGTCGACGCGCGCCACCGCCTCGTCGTAGGCGGCGTTGGGCGACGTGTCGTCGGTCACGTGCGCGTGCGCGACGACCTTGATCTTCTGCGCCATGTTGTCGAAGACGAGGAGGCTCCGCACCAGCATGAGGCAGGCGTCCGGCATGCCGAGGTCGTCGGTGGTCCGCACGGGCAGCCGCTCGAATGCGCGCACCATGTCGTAGCCGACGTAGCCGACGGCGCCGCCCGTGAAGCGTGGCAGACCCGGCACGGCGACGGGTCGATACGGCGCGAGCAGGCGCTTCACCTCGCCGAACGGATCGTCGGTCTCGCGCCGGACGGTCGCGCCGCCGGGCGTCTCGAGCTCGACGCTCCGTCCGCGCAGCCGCAGCACGCGCGCCGGCTCGGTGCCGAGGAAGCTGTAGCGGCCCCATTTCTCGCCGTGCTCGACGCTCTCGAGCAGGAAGCCGTACGGCCCCCGATGCACCTTCAGGAACGCCGAGACGGGTGTCTCGAGGTCCGCCAGGATCTCGCGCGTGACGGGAACGAGGTTCCCCTGGCGCACGAGGCCGTGGAAGTCCTCGCGCGACGGGAAGACCGCGCCCGCGCGAACCGTGGCGCCGGCCGGTGCGCGCCGCGATGGGGTCGGCTGACTCACGCGCTACTCCGACGCGACGAAGGCATGCGCCACGCCCTCGCCGTCCCGCAGCTTGCGCATCACCTCGTTCGCCTGCTCCGCGGTCGCGTAGCGCCCGATCCGCAGCCGATACCAGGCGTCGCCGTCACGCTGGACCTGCACCAGGGTGGCGTCGTAGCCGCGCTTTCGGAGCGTCGCCTGGAGCTGCTCGGCTTCGACGCGGCTGCGCGTCGGGCTCGCCTCGACCGTCCACGACGGCGTGTGGGCGACCGGTCGGGTGGCGGCCGGCGGCGGCGTGGCAGCCGGCGGCGCCGCGGGCGGCGCGGACGTCACCGCGGGCGGCGGGCCCGTCGTCGCGCCGGGCGGCGGGCTCGGCGTCGCGGCGGGTGGGCGCGGCAGCGTCGTCGTCGAGGGACGCGTGGTCGGCGTCGTCGTCACGGCGGGCTTGAGCGTCGTCGCAGTCGGGGCGGCGCCCGCCGGTACGGTCGTCGTCGGGCGCACGGTCGTCGGAACGACCGTCACGGTGGTCGACGTCGGGGCGCGCGCGACCTCGATCGGCCGCTCGCCGCCCGGCAGCGCCTGGTAGAAGCTCGGGAACTCCCTCGCCTCCTTGGGGCGCTGGCCTTCGGGTGGTGGAACGGACGTCACGGGCAGGCGCACCTCGCGCTCCTCCATGCCCGGCCGGTGCTCCTGCGTCTTGTTCCCGACGTAGAAGCCGAGCACGTACACGAGGCCGCACGTGACGAGCCACGCGACGAGCAGCACCAATCGATCCACGAACCTGAGCGCCGGACGCGGTGCCTTCGCCATGCTCCCCCTCATCCCCCTTCCGCGACGCGCACGCCGGCGAGCGCGAGCCCATCGCGAAGCACGGTCCCGATACCACGCAGCATCGCCGCGCGCGCCGCCACGTCGCGCGGGTCGCCGATGTGCGGATGGTGCCGATTGTAGTACCGATGCGCCGCCGCCGCGACCGCCCGGACGTGCGCGACCACGAGGTGGGGCTCGGCGCGCCGCACGGCGAGATCGAGCACGTCCCGGTGGCGCGCCACGAGGCGCAGGCACGGCAGCTCCGCCGCCCCGAGTCGCTCGAGGTCGGGCGCCGGCAACTCGGCACCAGCGGCGCGCGCGAGACGAACCAGCGCGTAGCGCACGGCGAAGAGCGGGTTGTCGATGCGCTCGGCGCCGAGGAGATCGACGTCGAGCTCGACCGGGACGTCCGCCTCTTCGCCGAGGAGGGCGAAGCGCGCCGCGTCCATCGCGAGGAGCCGCGCGACGCCGGCCGCGTCGAGCGATCGACCCCGCGACGTGGCGCCGAGGGCTGCGACCGTCACTATGGTGGTGGTGGTCGGATCGCCGCCCGCTTCGGCGCGAAGGCGCTTTGCGCGAGCGAGAACGCCGCCCGTCGCCGCCGAGCCGACCACCACGCACCGGTCCGCTGCCGTCCCGAGCGCCGCGGGAACGTCCGCGTCGGCGCGCACGCGCTCCACGCGGCATCCCACCCGACCCAGCAGGCGTGCGATCGCGTCGGCCACCACGGCGACGCGCCCGGCGGAAGGATCGTCCGGTGCGGCGATCGTCACGACCGCCGCGGGCTCACGAGCGTCCGGCGCCGCCGCATCCAGGACCCGCGCGAGCTCCGTCCGCCAGAACGCGAGCGACGCGGTGAGGTTGATGAATCCGGGCCCGGCGGCCTCGACGGCGTCGAGCCAGCCGTGCGGATCGCGCACGTGCCGCACGATCGTGCGCGCGACGTCGAGCGCGGGCCGCCCGAGGGGCCGCGCGATCTTGCGGGCGACGGCGCAGGTCGCGTCGCCGAAGGTCGCTAGCTCGGGATCCTCGATGGCGCAGGCGGGCGCCTCGGGCACCCGGAGGTCGCCGGCGGCGATGGCCGCGTGGAGCGCGTCCTGGAGCAGCGCCTCAAGCGGACGCTTCATGCCCGCCGAAGCGGCGCCAAAGACACCGCTCACCGCGGATGGGCGACGGGATCGTCGAGCCGGCGAGCATGCGGCGCTTGTAGCCGCCGCCCCCGGCCCAGTCAAACTGCGCGCCGTGCCCGTCGGCGCCTGCTCAGCCGGCCGCGGCGCGCTTCTTCGGTGCGGCGGCGCGCTTCTTCGGGGCCGCGCCCTCGCTCTTGGCTGGCGTGCGGCGGCGCTGCGGCTTCTTCTTGCCCGTTTCCGGCTCGCTGCCGGCGCGGTCGACGAGCTCGACCAGGGACACCGGCGCCGCGTCGCCGAGGCGCACCCCGAGCTTCACGACCCGCGTGTAGCCGCCGTTGCGCTCCTGGTAGCGGGGCGCGAGCTCGTCGAAGAGCTTCTTCACGAGCGTGCGGCTCCCGACCAGCGCCGCCGCGCGGCGGCGGGCGTGGAGCGTGCCCTGTTTGCCGAGCGTGATCATGCGGTCACCCCAGCGCTTCAGCTCCTTCGCCTTGGCGTCGGTGGTGCGCACGGCCTCGTGCGCGAGCAGCGCCGCGACCAGGTTCCGGAACAGCGCTCGCCGGTGCGCGGGCGAGCGATTCAGCTTCTTGCCGGCGACGCGATGGCGCATGGGTCAGGTCGTCTCCCGCTCGCGCTGCAGCCGCCGGCGGTCGAGCTCCTCGCGCGGCGGGAAGCCCTCGAAGCGCATCCCGAGCCCGAGACCCATGTCGTGCAGGATCTCCTTGATCTCGTTCAGCGACTTGCGGCCGAAGTTCTTGGTCTTGAGCATCTCCTGCTCGGTGCGCTGCACGAGCTCGCCCACGTAACGGATGTCGGCGTTCTGCAGGCAGTTCGCCGAGCGCACGGACAGCTCGAGGTCGTCGACGGAGCGGAAGAGGTTGTCGTTGAGCGGCATGTCGCCCACGGCCTCGCCCTCGGCGCCGAGCGCTTCCTCTTCGAAGTTGACGAAGATGCTGAGCTGCTCCTGGAGGATGCGCGCCGCGTAGGCCACGGCGTCCTCGGGACGCACGCTGCCGTCGGTGGTGACTTCGAGGACGAGCCGATCGTAGTCCGTGCGCTGCCCGACGCGCGCGTTCGTCACGGTGAAGTTCACCTTGGTGACGGGCGAGAAGATCGCGTCGATCGGCACGGTGCCGACGGGATCGCCCTCGCGTCGGTTGCGCTCGCTGGAGACGTAGCCGCGCCCGAGCCGGACGGCCAGCTCGATGTCGAGCTCCGCGTCCTTGGCGAGCGTCGCGATGTGCTGATGCGGGTTCAGGATCTCGACGCGCGGGCCGGCCTGGATGTCCGCGGCCGTGACCTCACGCGCGCCGCGCACCTTGATGTACGCGGTCTCCTCGGTCGCGCCGTCGTTCAGCTTGACGCGAACCTCCTTCAGGTTGAGCACGATGTCGGTCACGTCCTCGGTCACGCCGGGGACGGTCGAGAACTCGTGCAGCACCCCGTTCACCCGCACCGCCGCGATGGCCGCACCCTGGAGCGACGACAGCAGCACGCGGCGCAGCGCATTGCCGACCGTCGTGCCGTAGCCGCGCTCGAACGGTTCGGCGAAGAACTTGCCGTACGTCGGGGTGAGGCTCTTGTCGTCCACCTCGAGACGCTTCGGCTTGATGAGCTCGCGCCAGTTGCTCTGCTGAACGGTCGTCGGCGGAGAGATCTCGCTTTCCTGCAACTCCATTTACGCCTTCCTCTGGTCGAAACGCCCGTCGCGGGCGTTACTTCGAATAGAGCTCGACGACCAGCTTCTCGTTGATGGGCATGGTGAGATCGGACCGGGACGGAAGCCCCTTCACGCGTCCCGCGAACTGATCGGCCGTCACCTCGAGCCAATCCGGGATCCCGCGGCGCGTGGCGAGCTCGAGCGCCTCCTGGATGCGGGCCACCTGCCGGCTCTTCTCGCGCACCGCGACCACGTCGCCGGGCTTCACCAGGTACGAGGGCACGTCGACCTTGCGGCCGTTCACCGTGAAGTGGCCGTGCCGCACGAGCTGGCGACCCTCCGCGCGCGAGGTCGAGAAGCCCATCCGGTACACCATGTTGTCGAGGCGCCGCTCGAGGAGCTGGAGCAGCGTCTCGCCGGTCACGCCCCTGGCGCGGTCCGCCATGTGGAAATAGCGACGGAACTGCCCCTCGAGCACGCCGTAGATCCGGCGGAGCTTCTGCTTCTCGCGCAGCTGGATCGAATACTCGGAGAACTTCGGGCGCGCCTGCCCGTGCTGCCCGGGTGGGTAGTTGCGGCGCTCGATCGCGCACTTGTCGGTGTAGCAGCGCTCGCCCTTCAAGAAGAGCTTCAGCCCCTCCCGGCGACACTGGCGACAGACGGCTCCGGTGTATCGTGCCACGCTATGTCCTCAGACTCGCCGGCGCTTGGGGGGCCGGCAGCCGTTGTGGGGGATGGGGGTCACGTCCTTGATGATGCTCACGGTGAACCCCGCGGCCTGCAGGCTGCGGAGAGCCGACTCGCGCCCCGCCCCCGGGCCCTTCACGTAGACCTGAAGGTGGCGCATGCCGAGCTCGGCCGCCTTGCGTGCGGCGGCTTCGGCCGCCACCTGCGCCGCGAACGGCGTGCCCTTGCGCGACCCCTTGAATCCGCACTGGCCCGCGCTCGACCACACGAGCACGTTGCCCTGCTGGTCGGTGACGGTGACGATGGTGTTGTTGAACGTCGAGTGGATGTGCAGGACGCCTTCCACGACGACGCGCTTCGCCTTGCGCCGTCGCGCGGAGGCGGTGGCATCCGGCGCGGCGCCCTTGGCGGCGCCTCCCTCGGGCTCTTTGGCCATGCTCGCTGTGCTCCTCAGCCCTTCGGCGGCGCCATCTTCTTGCCGGCGACCGTCTTGCGCGGACCCTTGCGGGTGCGCGCGTTCGTGTGCGTGCGCTGCCCGCGCACGGGCAGGTTCTTGCGATGCCGCAAACCGCGGTAGCAGCCGAGGTCGACGAGCCGCTTGATGTGCTGCGTGACCTCGCGGCGCAGATCGCCCTCGACCTTGAAGTTCGTGTCGATCTCGCGGCGGATCCGGTTCACCTCGTCGTCGGTGAGATCGTCGGTCCGGCGCCCGGGATCGACTTCGGCCCCGGTGCAGATCGTGAGCGCCGCCGAGCGGCCGATTCCGTAGATGTACGTGAGCGCGATCTCCATCCGCTTGTTGCGCGGCAGGTCGACTCCGGCGATGCGTGCCATCCGGCTACTCCTCCGTCCCGCTCAGCCCTGGCGCTGCTTGTGGCGCGGGTTTTCGCACAGCACCCGTACGACGCCGTGCCGGCGGATGATCTTGCACTTCCGACAAATGGGCTTCACCGATGCACGTACTTTCATTGGGGGGCCTCAGGCAAGCGTCAAAATATACGGTCCGTTCGCGGTCACCGCAACGGAGTGCTCGAAGTGCGCCGACAGGCTCCCATCGCGGGTCGCGGCCGTCCAGCCGTCCTCCCGGACGTACACCTCGGGACCTCCCTCGTTCACCATGGGCTCGATGGCGAGCACGAGCCCCTCCTGGATGCGCACGCCGCGGGTCCCCGTGCGGTAGTTCGGGACCTGCGGGTCCTCGTGCAGCTTGCGTCCGATCCCGTGCCCGACGAACTCACGCACGAGCGAGTAGCCGGCGCCCTCGGCCACGTCCTGGATGGCCCCGGAGATGTCCGAGATGTAGCCGCCGGGCCGGACGGCGTCGATGCCCGCCTCGAGGGCGGCCTTGGTGACCTCCATCAGGCGCTGCGCCTTCTGGGGCACCTTGCCGATCGGGACGGTCATGGCCGCGTCGCCGAAGTAGCCGTCCACGGACACGCCGAAGTCGAGACCGACGATGTCGCCCTCTTTCAGGACCCGCCGCTTGGAGGGCACCCCGTGCACGACCTCCTCGTTCACCGAGATGCACACGGTGGCCGGGAAGACGCGCCCCTGCACGACGTAGCCCTTGAAGGCGGGCTTGGCGCCGCGCTTGCGCGTCAGCTCCTCGGCGACCTCGTCCAGCTCGGCGGTCGTGACACCGGGCTTGGCCCGCTCCCGCAGCGCCGCCAGCACCTCGGCGACGATCGTGCTCGCCACCCGCATGCGCTCGATCTCTTCGCGCGACTTGAGCACGATCATGCCGGCAGACTCGCGGTGATGCGCGCGAAGACGTCGTCGCGAGACCCCGTTCCGTCGACGGGTCGCAGGAGCCCGGCCTCGCGGTAGTAGTGCGCGACCGGCGCGACCTCCTTGGCGAGCTGATCCAGACGCCGGCTGATGCGATCCTCGCGATCGTCGTCGCGCTGGCTGAGCGTCGCGCCGCAGCGGTCGCATACGTTCGGAACCCCGGGCGGGTCGAAGGTGCGGTGATACATCGCTCCGCAGCTCCGGCATACCAGCCGCCCGGCGAGCCGCTCGACCAGCTCGGCGCGCGGGACCTCGACCGCCACGACCGCGTCCAGCGTCGTGCCGTGCCGGCGCAGGATTCCGTCGAGCGCCTGCGCCTGCGCGACGGTGCGCGGGAAGCCGTCGAGGATGAAGCCCTTCGTGCAGTCGGTGGCGCCGAGCCGCTGATCCACGATGCCGATCACGATGTCGTCGGGGACGAGTCGTCCCTCGTCCATGTAGCGTTGCGCCTCACGGCCGAGCGCCGTCCCCTCGTCCTGCGCCTCGCGCAGGATCTCGCCGGTGGAGATCTGGGGGATCCCGAAACGCTCGGACAGCAGGCGCGCCTGCGTCCCCTTGCCCGCCCCTGGGGGCCCGATCATCACCACTCGCACCACATCCTCTAGCGGCGTCCACGAATGCGGCCACGCTTCATGAATCCCTCGTAGCTCCGAGTGATCATGTGCGTCTGCAGGGCGGCGATGGTGTCGAGAGCGACGCCGACGACGATCAAGAGCGCCGTTCCGCCGAAGTAGAACGGGACGCGGAAGCGGTCGATGAGGATGGTGGGCAAGACGCACACGGCGGCCACGTAGAGGGCCCCCGGCAGCGTGATGCGCACGAGCACGTGGTCGATGTATTCCGCGGTGCGCTGGCCGGGCCGGATGCCCGGGATGTAGCCGCCGAACTTCTTCAGGTTGTCGGCGACGTCCGTCGGGTTGAAGCTGACCGCGGTATAGAAGTAGCAGAAGAAGATGATGAGCCCGACGTAGGTCAGGTAGTAGATCCACGTGTTCGGCGCGAGATGCGTCGAGATCCACTGGGCGACTGGATGGTCGATGAAGTTCGTGATCGTCGCCGGGAACAGCAGGATCGACGAGGCGAAGATGGGCGGGATCACGCCCGACGTGTTGATCTTGAGCGGCAGGTGGGAGCTCTGCCCCGCGTACATGCGCCGACCGACCACGCGTTTCGCGTACTGCACGGGGATGCGGCGCTGGCCACGCTCCATGACGATGATCGCGCCGACCACCACCACCATGAGCGCGGCGACGAAGATCGCCACGAAGAGCGGCAGCTCGCCCAGCCGGATGTACTCGAGCGTCGAGCCGACGGCGCTCGGCAGCGACGCCACGATGCCGGAGAAGATGATGAGCGAGATCCCGTTGCCGATGCCGCGCTCGGTCACCTGCTCGCCGAGCCACATGATGAACGCGGTGCCGGTGGTGAGCGTGATCATGGTCATGAGCCGGAAGTACCACCCCGGGTGGAACACGACCGCGCCGCCGCCCGGCGCCTCGACGCTCTCGAGCCCGAACGCGATGAAGAAGCTCTGGAGCAGCGAGAGGACGATGGTGCCATAGCGCGTGTACTGCGTGATCTTGCGCCGTCCCATCTCGCCCTCCTTGGAGAGCTTCTCCAGGTAGGGGATGACGACGGTGAGGAGCTGCAGGATGATGCTCGCGCTGATGTACGGCATGATGCCGAGCGAGAAGATCGAGAACCGCTCGAGCGCCCCCCCGGAGAACATGCGCACCATGCCCATGACGTTGTTCGTCTGCTGGCGCATGAAGGCGGCGATCGCCGTCCCGTCGATGCCGGGCGTGGGGACGTGGACGCCCAGCCGGTAGACCGCGAGCATCACCGCCGTGAAGACGAGCCGCTTGCGCAGCTCGGGAATCTTGACGGAGTTGGAGAACCCTTCGATCACCCGAGTACCTCGACGCGGCCCCCGGCCGCCTCGATCCGCTCGCGTGCCTTCTGGCTGAAGGCGTGGGCCCTCACCGTGAGCGCCCGCTCGAGCGCGCCCTCGGCGAGGCACTTGACGGGTAGCTTGCCGCGGACGAGCCCGTGGGCGCGGAGCTCCTCGGGTCCGACGGTGCTGCCGGCGGCGAACTCCGCGAGCTGTCCCAGGTTCACGACCGCGAACACGGAGCGTCGGACGGGACGGAAGCCGCGCTTGGGGAGCCGGCGCTGCAGCGGCATCTGGCCGCCCTCGTATCCCGGCTTGACGTTCCCGCCCGAGCGCGCGCCCTTGCCCTTGTGGCCGCGCCCGGCGGTCTTGCCATGCCCGGAGCCGGGCCCACGGCCCACCCGCTTGATCGGCCGGGTCGAGCCCGGCGCCGGACGCAGGCGTGAGAGATCCATCTGGCTATCCCTCCGTCTCGACGAGATGCGCCACCTTGGCGATCATCCCGCGCACGGCCGGCGAGTCCTTCAAGATGACCGAGCGGCCGATGCGCTTGAGCCCGAGGCCGTGCAGCGTGAGCCGCTGGCGGGGGCTGGTGCCGATCTCGCTCTTGCGGAGCGTCACCTTGATCATCTTGTCGCTCATACGCCGAGGTCTCCGAGCGATTTTCCGCGCAGCGCCGCGAGCTGCTGTGGCGGCCGGAGCTCGCGGAGCGCCTCGAACGTGGCGCGCACCATGTTGTGGGGGTTGTTCGAGCCGATGCACTTGGTGAGCACGTTGGCGACGCCGGCCAGCTCGACGACCGCGCGCACGCCGCCGCCCGCGATGACGCCCGTGCCTTCCGAGGCGGGACGCAGCATGACGACGCCGGCGCCGAAGCGGCCGGTCACCCCGTAGGGAATGGTGCCGTCCTTCACGGGCACGTCGAGCATGCCCTTTTTGGCCCGCTCGATGCCCTTGCGGATCGCCTCGGGGACCTCGTTCGCCTTGCCGAGCCCGAAGCCCACGCGACCGTTGGCATCGCCGACGACGACGAGAGCGCTGAAGCTGAAGCGGCGGCCGCCCTTCACGACCTTGGCGACGCGGTTGATGTGGACGACCTTCTCCTTCAGCTCCACGCCGCGGTCGTCGACGATTCGCCGCTGGTTCTGTCCGCCGCGCTGCCCTTGTCCGCCCGTTTGCGCCATCTGTTGCGTCTCCTAGAACTGCAGACCGGCTTCGCGCGCGCCGTCGGCGACCGCGCGCACGCGCCCGTGATAGAGGAAGCCATTGCGGTCGAAGATCACGCTCGTGATGCCCTTCTCCTGACAGCGGCGCGCGACGAGCTTGCCGACCTCCTTGGCCGCCGCGACGGTGGTCGTCTTCGGGAGCTGGGTGCGCAGCTCGGGCGTGAGCGTCGAGACGGCCAGGAGCGTGCGCCCGGAGGCGTCGGTGATCACCTGGGCGTACATGTGCTTGCCGCTGCGGAAGATCGACAACCGCGGGCGGCCGTCGGTGCCGCGGACGCGACGCCGCACCCGCTCCTGGCGGCGTTGGCGGGCAATCCGGCTCTGGGGATTCGGCATCAGCGTGCTCCCGCTCCGGCGGCCTTGCCGGCCTTCCGGCGGATCGTCTCCTCGACGTACTTCATGCCCTTGCCCTTGTACGGCTCCGGCGGTCGCAGCTCGCGCAGGGCGGCCGCGATCTGGCCCAGCATCTCGCGATCCGGGCCCTCGAGCGTGATCGTGACCTGCTTGTCGACCTTGGCCGTCACGCCGGGCGGGAGCTGGAACGCGATCGGGTGCGAGTAGCCGAGCGTCATGTGCAGGAGGTTGCCGCGCGCATCCGCGCGGTAGCCGACGCCGTTGATCTCGAGCGTGCGGGTGAACCCCTTCGAGACGCCCTCGACCATGTTGGAGACGAGCCTCCGCGTGAGGCCGTGGATGCCGCGCGCCCGCCGCGTCTCCTCGAGGCGCGACACGTTGACCGTCGTGCCCTCGACCGCGACCGCGACCTCGCGCGGCAGCGTGCGCGTGAGCTTGCCCTTCGGCCCCTCGACCCGCACCGTGCCGTCCGCGACGTGCACCTTCACGCCGCTCGGCACCGTGATCGGCATGCGTCCTATGCGCGACATGATCGTCCTACCACACCGTGCAAATGAGCTCGCCGCCCACGCCCTGCTTGCGGGCCTCGCGATCGACGAGGATGCCCTTCGGCGTGGACAGCACGTTGATGCCGAGCCCCTTGCGCACCGCCGGGATCTCGGTCGCCCCGACGTACACGCGCAGGCTCGGCCGCGAGATGCGCTTGATGCCCTCGATGACCGGGCGGCGCCGGTCGTCGTAGCGCAGGCCGATGCGGAGCACGCGCTTGCCGTCGTCGGTGGCGGCGCCGGCAGCGCTCTCGAGGTAGCCCTCCTCGACCAGCACCTTCGCGATCGCTTCCTTGTGGCGCGACCACGGCATGTCGACGGTCGTCTTGCGCGCCTGGGCGCCGTTGCGGATGCGGGTGAGCATGTCGGCGATGGGATCGGTCAGCATGCGGTGCTCACCAGCTGGCCTTGGTCAGGCCGGGAATCTGGCCCTTGCGGGCGAGGTTGCGCAGGCACAGGCGGCACATCCGGAAGCGCCGGTAGAATGCGCGCGGACGGCCGCACAGCGGGCAGCGGTTGTAGGCCCGGACCTTGAATTTCGGCGGTCGCGCCGCCTTCATCATGAGACAGGTTTTCGCCATACGTCGTCTCTCTACGCGCGGAAGGGCATGCCCAGCGCACGGAGCAGCGCCTTGCCCTCCGCGTCGCTGCGGGCGCTCGTGCAGATGGTCACCGTGAGTCCCTTGATCTTGTCGACCTTGTCCAGGTTGATCTCGGGGAAGATCGTCTGCTCGCGCAGGCCGATCGAGTAGTTCCCGCGGCCGTCGAACGCGCGATCGGGCACGCCCTTGAAGTCGCGGACCCGCGGGAGCGCCGCGGACACGAAGCGGTCGAGGAACTCGTACATCCGCTCCCCGCGCAGCGTCACCATGACCCCGATCGCGATGTTCTCGCGCAGCTTGAAGTTCGAGATGGCCTTGCGTGCCTTGGTGACGACCGGCTTCTGCCCCGAGATCGCCGTCATCTCCTCGACCGCCGAGTCGATGATCTTCGGGTTCTGCACGGCCTCGCCGAGCCCCATGTTGAGCACGATCTTCTCGAGCTTCGGCACCTGGAGGACGTTCGTGTACCCCAGGTCCCGCATGAGCCCGGGCACCACGTCCGTCTTGTAGCGTTCGCGCATTCGTGCCGGCATGTCAGGCCTTGTCCAGTTGATCGCCGCAGCGCCGGCAGATCCGCACGCCGTGGCCGTCCTCGAGTCGCCGCGCGCCGACGCGGGCGGGCTTCCCGCAGCGCGCGCACAGGAGCTGCACGTTGGAGACGTGGATGCCGGCCTCCTTCTCGACGATGCCGCCGGCCACCTGGCCGCGCGGCTTCAAGTGCCGCTTCATCACGTTCAGGCGCTCGACGATCACGCGGTCCGTCTCACGGAGCACGCGCAGGACCTTGCCGGTCTTGCCGCGCTCGCGGCCGGCGATCACGATCACGGTGTCGTCTTTGCGCAGGCGCTGCAGCGCCATCACAGCACCTCCGGCGCGAGCGAGATGATCTTCATGAACTTCTTCGCTCGCAGCTCGCGGGCGACCGGTCCGAAGATGCGGGTCCCGACCGGCTCGCGCGCGTTGTCGATGAGCACCGCCGAGTTCGTGTCGAACCGGATGTAGGAGCCGTCCTTGCGGCCGATCTCCTTCGCGGTCCGGACGACCACCGCTTTCATGACCTCGCCCTTCTTCACCTTCGCGTTGGGGATCGCTTCCTTCACCGAGACGACGATGACGTCACCCACGCTGGCGTACTTCCGCTTGCTCCCGCCGAGGACCTTGATGCAGAGGACCTTGCGGGCCCCCGAGTTGTCGGCGACGTCGAGCACCGTCTCGGCCTGGATCATGGGGTCGGCTCCGCCGCCTTCGCGGCCGCCTGGGCGGCCTTCTTCTCGGCCTCGGCCGCCGCGATCACGTCGGCCAGGGCCTCGCTCCGCGACAGGATGGCCTCGACCGCCCAGCGCTTGCCGCGCGACAGCGGCCGGGTCTCGATCAGCCGTACGCGATCGCCGATCTGGCAGCGGTTCTGCTCGTCGTGCGCCTTGTAGCGCTCGCGCTGCCGCAGGTACTTCTCGTAGCGCGCGTGGCGCACCAGTCGTTCGACGATCACGACGACCGTCTTGTCCATCTTGTTCGACACCACGAGGCCTTCGCGATGCTTTCGTCGCCCGCTCATTTCGCCGACACTCCCTGGGCCGCCCGCGCCCGCTCGCCGAGGAGCGTCTTCACACGCGCGAGCGTGCGACGGCTCTCGCGGAGCTTCGTCGGGTTGGTGAGCTGCGCCGTCGCGCGACGAAGCCGGAGGTGAAAGATCTCGTCGACGAGCTCGCGCTCGCGCACGCGCAGCTCGTCGACCGTGAGGTTGCGGAGGTCGCTCGCCTTCATGCGCCGGCCACCTGGGCGTGCCGCTCGCGGATCTGCGTGGGCACGGACAGCTTCGCGGCGGCGAGCTTGAGCGCGGCCTTGGCGGCCTCGCGCTCGACGCCTTCCATCTCGAACAGGATGCGGCCCGGCTTGATGACGGCCACCCACACCTCGGGCGCGCCCTTGCCCTTGCCCATGCGGGTCTCGGCCGGCTTCTTCGTGAGCGGCTTGTCGGGGAACACGCGCACCCAGACGCGACCGCCGCGCTTGATGGCGCGCGTGAGCGCGACGCGTGCGGCCTCGATCTCGCGCGCCGTCAGCCACGCGCGGTCGGTGCACTGGAGCCCGAAGTCGCCGAACGTGAGCGAGCTGCCCCGCCACGCCGTCCCGCGACGACGCCCCTTCATCATCTTGCGCCACTTGACCTTCTTCGGAGCGAGCATGGGTTCCCTCTACGCTACACGCCGAGCGCGGCGCGCTGCTCCTCCTCCTGACGCGTGAGCACCTCGCCGCGGAAGATCCACACCTTGACGCCGATGACGCCGTAGGTGGTCTTCGCTTCGGCGAAGCCGAAATTCACGTCGGCCCGCAGCGTGTGCAGCGGCACACGCCCCTCGCGGTACCACTCGCAGCGCGCGATTTCGGAGCCGCCCAGACGACCCGACGACTGGATGCGGACGCCGAGTGCGCCCATGCGCATGGCCCGCGCGACCGCTTCCTTCATCGCGCGCCGGAACGCGACGCGGCGCTCGAGCTGGAGGGCGACGTTCTCGGCCGCGAGCTGCGCGTCGACGTCCGGCCGGCGCACCTCGTGGATGTTGATGAACGTCTCCTTGGCGGTGAGCTTCTGGAGCTCCTGCTTCAGCTTCTCGATCTCGGCGCCCTTCTTGCCGATGACGATGCCGGGCCGCGCCGTGTGGATGTTGATCTTCGCCTTGTTCGCGGCGCGCTCGATCTCGATCTTCGAGACGCCGGCGTGGTAGAGGCGCTTCTTCAGGAAGTTGCGGACCTTCACGTCCTCGTGGAGCAGGTCGGTGTACTCGCGGCGCGCATACCAGCGCGAGTCCCAACCCTCGGTGACGTTCAGGCGAAAGCCTTTCGGATGAACTTTCTGACCCACGCTCAGGCCTCCGCGCCCGGGCGGCGCTCGTCGACGATGATGGTGATGTGGCTGGTCCGCTTGAAGATGGGCGTCGCCCGTCCGTGGGCGCGCGGGAGCGAGCGCTTGGCGGTCGGGCCTTCGTTCACGAACGCCCGCTTCACGTAGAGCGCGTCGACGTCGACGCGGCTGCCGTGCTCGGCGTTGGCGACCGCCGACTTGAGGGTCTTGGCGACGATCTTGGCGCCGCGCTTCGGCGTGAACTGCAGGATGCCGAGCGCCTCCTCGACACGCTTGCCGCGGATCATGTCGACCACGAGGCGCGCCTTCTGCGCGGTGAGGCGTGCGTAGCGCGTCATTGCCCGGGCTTCCATCGCCCTAGCCTCGCCTCGGCGGCGCACCGGCGGCCGGCGCGCCCGGCGCGGTCGGAGCGCCCGGCGCCGCGGCGCCCTCGACCTTGGCCTTGCGGTCACCCGAGTGACCGTGGAACATGCGCGTCGGCGAGAACTCGCCGAGCTTGTGCCCGACGGCGTTCTCGGTGACGAACACCGGGATGAATTTCGTTCCGTTGTGCACGGCGAACGTGAACCCGACCATGTCCGGGGTGATCGTCGAGCGGCGCGACCAGGTCTTCACCACGCGCTTCTCGCCCGAGGCGACCATCCCCTGAACCTTCTTCAGGAGGTGGAGGTCCACGAACGGACCCTTCTTGACCGAGCGTGCCACCGATCGTCCCCCCTCAGCGTCCCTTGCGGCGCTGAACGATGTACTTGTTCGTGCGCTTGTTGTGGCGAGTCTTGTAGCCCTTGGTCGGCTTGCCCCACGGCGTCTGCGGGTGGTTGCCCTTCGAGCGACCTTCGCCGCCGCCGTGCGGGTGGTCGACCGGGTTCATCGCGATGCCACGGACCGTCGGCCGTCGCCCGAGCCACCGCACCCGGCCCGCCTTGCCGAAGGAGATGTTCTCGTGGTCGAGGTTGCCGACCTGGCCGATCGATGCGCGGCACGCCAGGCGCACCTTGCGCAGCTCACCCGACGGCATCTTCAGGAGCGCGTAATCGCCCTCCTTCGCCATCAGCTGGATGGCGGTGCCCGCCGCGCGCCCGAGCTGTCCGCCGCGGCCCTCGCGCAGCTCCACGTTGTGCACGACCGAGCCGAGCGGGATGTTGGCGAGCGGCAGGGAGTTGCCGGGCTTGATGTCCGCCTGCGCGCCCGTCTCGACGCGGTCGCCCACGCCGAGGCCGACCGGCGCCAGGATGTAGCGCTTCTCGCCGTCGGCGTAGAACAGGAGCGCGATGCGCGCGGAGCGGTTGGGATCGTACTCGATGCCCTTCACGACCGCCGGCACGCCGTCCTTGTTGCGCTTGAAGTCGATCTGGCGGTAGCGGCGCTTGTGGCCGCCGCCCCGGTGGTACGCGGTGACGCGTCCCGTGTTGCTGCGCCCGCCCGACTTGGGCAGCGGCGTCAGCAGCGACTTCTCGGGCGTGCTCTTCGTGATCTCGCCGAAGTCGTAGCCCGTCTGGAAGCGGCGTCCCGCGGAGGTGGGCCGGTACTGGATGACTGGCATCGGCTCAGGCTCCCTCGAAGAAGTCGATGCGGTTGCCCTCGGCGAGGGTCACGTACGCCTTCTTCCAGCTGGGGCGCCGTCCCGCATGGCGGCCGACCCGCCGCGTCTTGCCGAGCACGCGCGTCGTGCAGACCTTCTCGACCTTCACCTTGAAGAGCTGTTCGACCGCCGAGCGGATCTCGACCTTGTTTGCGCGCGCGTCGACCCGGAAGACGACCTGATTCGCCTGCTCGTTCACGAGCGTGCCCTTCTCGGTCACGATCGGGCCCTTGATGACGTCGACGGCGTTCATTCCGCCTCCCGTTGGACACCGGTGACCGGCGGGCACCCGCAAGGGGTCCCCGTGCGCATCGCGCCGTTCGACGCGCGGGCGTGGCGCTCCGATGGACGTCGGCCGCTCACGCGGCCTCCATGAGTCGGGCGGCGAGCTGCTCGAGCGCGTCGCGCGTGACGACCAGCGTCGCGTGCTTCAGCACGTCGTAGACGTTGAGGCCGCCCACGAGGATCGCCTTCACGTGCGGCAGGTTCCGGGAGGCGCGCATCACCGCGTCGTCGTTCTGGGCGAGCACGACGAGCGCGCTGCCCTCGACGCCGAGACCGGCGAGGCACTCGAGCATCTTCTTGGTCTTCGGCTCGGGGAGCGTGAGCGCGTCGACGACCACGAGCTTGCCCTCGGCGTGCCGCGCGGCGAGCGCCGAGCGGAGGGCCGCGCGGCGCGCCGACTTCGGCATCTGGTAGGCGTAGCTGCGCGGCTGCGGTCCGAAGATGACCGCGCCGCCGGCCCACAGCGGCGAGCGGATGCTGCCGGCGCGGGCGCGCCCGGTGCCCTTCTGCTTCCACGGCTTCTTGCCGCCGCCCGAGACGAAGTGACGGGTCTTCGTGGCGTGGGTTCCGGCGCGACGCGACGCGAGCTGGCTCTTCACCATCTCGTGGAGGAGGCTCTCGCGCACCGGACCCGTGAGGACGGCTGCCGGCACGCTGATCTCGCCCGCGGGCTTCCGGGTCTGCGACACGACCGGGACGATGACCGATGTCTCGATGCTCACGACCGCGCCTCCGTCGCGCCCGCACGGGCCTTGCCGCGCCGGACGAGGACCGTCGCGTTGCGGGCGCCGGGCACCGTGCCGCGCACGAGCAGCAGGTTCTCGTCGGGACGGATCGCGACGACCTCGATGTTGCTCGTGGTCACTCGCTCGGCGCCCATGCGACCGGCCATGCGCCTGCCCGCCATCACCCGACCGGGGAAGGAGCGGTTGCCGATCGAGCCGCCGTGCCGGAAGTACTCGTGCGTGCCGTGCGTGGCGGGAAAGCCGCTGAAGTGGTGGCGCTTGATGACGCCGGCCGTGCCGCGGCCCTTGGAGACACCGGTGACCAGGATGCGCTCGCCGGGCGTGAACACGTCCGCGACGCTCACCGCGGCGCCGACCGCCGGGACGTCGCCCTCGCCGAGCCGGAACTCGCGCAGCGTGCGGAAGCCGGCGGTGCCCGCCTTCTTGAACTGTCCCGCGCGGGGCTTCGAGAGCTTCTTTGCGTCGAGGGTGTCGAACCCGAGCTGGGCGGCGGCGTAGCCGTTGCGCTCGGCGTTGCGCATGGCGACGACGGTGCACGGACCGGCCTCGATCACGGTGACCGGCACGAGCACGCCCGTGGCCGTGTAGACCTGGGTCATGCCGAGCTTGCGGCCGATGAGCCCTGTGACGGCGGTGGCCATGGCTACTGGAGCTTGATCTCCACGTCGACGCCGGCGGCGAGGTCGAGCTTGCCCAGGGCGTCGATCGTCTGCTGCGTCGGCTCGAGGATGTCGAGCAGGCGCTTGTGGGTGCGGATCTCGAACTGCTCGCGCGACTTCTTGTCGACGTGCGGCGAGCGGTTCACGGTGAACCGCTCGATGTGCGTCGGGAGCGGAATGGGGCCGGCGACACGGCCGCCCGTGCGACGAACCGTGTCCACGATCTCGCGCACCGACTGGTCGAGCAGCCGGTGGTCGTAGGCGCGGAGCCTGATGCGGATCTTTTCGTTCATCCGACGGCGTGCTTACTCTGCGATCTTCGTCACCACGCCGGCGCCGACGGTGCGGCCGCCTTCGCGGATCGCGAAGCGCAGCCCCTCGTCCATTGCGATGGGCATGATGAGCTCGACCTTCACCTGGACGTTGTCGCCCGGCATCACCATCTCCGTGCCCTCGGGCAGCGTGCAGACGCCGGTGACGTCGGTCGTACGGAAGTAGAACTGCGGCCGGTAGCCGTTGAAGAACGGCGTGTGGCGACCGCCCTCGTCCTTGGTGAGGATGTAGGCCTCGGCCTGGAACTTCGTGTGCGGCGTGATCGAGCCGGGCTTGGCGAGCACCTGACCACGCTCGATCTCCTCGCGCTTGGTGCCGCGGAGCAGGCAGCCGATGTTGTCGCCGGCGAGCCCCTCGTCGAGGAGTTTGCGGAACATCTCGACGCCGGTGACGACGGTCTTGGTCGTGGCCTTGATGCCGACGATCTCGACCTCTTCGCCGACCTTGATCTTGCCGCGCTCGACGCGACCGGTGGCGACCGTGCCGCGGCCGGAGATCGAGAACACGTCCTCGACGGGCATGAGGAACGGCTTGTCGATCTCGCGCTTCGGCTCGGGGATGTAGCTGTCGACCGCGTCCATCAGCTTCGCGATGGCCTGGGTCCCGAGCTCACCCGCATCGCCCTCGAGCGCCTTCAGCGCGCTGCCCCGGATGATCGGGATCTCGTCGCCCGGGAACTCGTACTTCGAGAGGAGCTCGCGGACCTCGAGCTCGACCAGGTCGAGCAGCTCCTTGTCCTCGACCATGTCGACCTTGTTCATGAACACGACGATGGCCGGCACGCCGACCTGGCGCGCGAGCAGGATGTGCTCGCGGGTCTGCGGCATGGGCCCGTCGGTCGCGGCGACGACGAGGATCGCGCCGTCCATCTGGGCGGCGCCCGTGATCATGTTCTTGATGTAGTCGGCGTGCCCCGGGCAGTCGACGTGGGCGTAGTGACGCTTGGCGGATTCGTACTCGACGTGCGCGGTCGCGATCGTGATGCCACGCTCGCGCTCCTCCGGCGCCTTGTCGATCTGATCGAAGGCCACGAACTGCCCCAGGCCCTTTGCGGCCTGCGTCTTCGTGATCGCCGCCGTGAGGGTGGTCTTGCCGTGGTCGATGTGACCGATCGTCCCCACGTTGACGTGGGGCTTCTTGCGCTCGAACTTCGCCTTCGCCATGAGCTCCTTCCTCCGTGGCTCCGACTAACCGGCCTGGGCCTCGGCGAACCGGCTGCCCGCCTTCGGCGGCACCGCCTCGGGGCCGACGCCCTTCGGCACCGGTTCGTAGTGAGAGAACTGCATCGTGAACGTCGCGCGTCCCTGCGTCCGTGAGCGCAGGTCGGTCGCGTAGCCGAACATCTCCGCCAGCGGCACGACGCCGGTGATCACCTGCGTGTTGCCGCGCGGCTCCTGTCCCATGATCCGTCCCCGGCGCCGTGCGATGTCGCCGATGACGTCGCCCATGAAGTCCTCGGGCGTCACCACCTCGAGCGACATGATGGGCTCGAGGATGACGGGGTCGGCCTTCGCCGCGGCCTCCTTGAAGCACATGGAGCCCGCGATCTTGAACGCCATCTCCGACGAGTCGACCTCGTGATACGACCCGTAGGTGACGATCGCCTTGATGTCGACGACCGGGTAGCCGGCGATGACGCCCGATTCCATCGCCTCCTTCACGCCCTTCTCGATCGCCGGGATGTACTCGCGCGGGATCACGCCGCCCTTCGTGCCGTCGCTGAACTCGAATCCCTCGCCGGGCTTGCGCGGCTCGAGGCGGAGCACGACGTGGCCGTACTGTCCGCGGCCGCCGGTCTGTCGGATGAAGCGCGTCTCGTTCTCGACGATCTTGCGGATCGTCTCGCGGTAGGCGACCTGCGGCTTGCCGACGTTGGCGTCGACCTTGAACTCGCGCGTGAGCCGATCGACGATGATCTCGAGGTGCAGCTCGCCCATCCCCGAGATGAGCGTCTGCCCCGTCTCCTGGTCCGTCTGGACGCGGAACGACGGATCCTCGCTCGCCAGGCGCGCGAGCGCGCCGCCGAGCTTCTCCTGGTCGGCCTTCGTCTTCGGCTCGATCGCGATCGAGATGACCGGATCGGGGAACTGCATGCGCTCGAGGACGATCGGCTTGTCCTCGTCGCAGAGCGTGTCGCCGGTCGTCGTGTCGCGAAGGCCGACGGCGGCGCAGATATCGCCCGCGTACGCTTCCTTGATCTCCTCGCGCTTGTTCGCGTGCATCTTCAAGAGCCGGCCGATGCGCTCGCGCCGTCCCTTGATGGAGTTGAACGCGTACGACCCCGCCGCGAGGACACCGGCGTAGACGCGCAGGAAGGTGAGCGATCCCACGTAGGGATCGGTCATGATCTTGAAGGCGAGGGCCGTGAACGGTTGGTCGTCGGAGGGGGTGCGCTCCACCTCCTTGCCCGTGTTCGGGTCGTCGCCCTTGACGGCCGGGATGTCGACCGGCGACGGCAGGTAGTCGACGACCGCGTCGAGCAGCGTCTGCACGCCCTTGTTCTTGAACGCGGTGCCGCACAGAACCGGCACGAGCTTCATCGCGATCGTGCCCTTGCGGACGGTCGCGCGGATCTCGTCCTCGGTCAGCGCCTGGCCGCCCAGGTATTTCTCCATGAGCGACTCGTCGAGGTCGGCGACGGCTTCGAGGAGCTTCTCGCGCGCGGCGGCCGCCGCGTCGGCCATGTCGGCGGGGATCTCCTCGATCTTGAACGTCGAGCCGAGCGCCTCGTCGTCCCACACCACGGCCTTCATGCGCACGAGGTCGACGACGCCGCGGAAGTTCTCCTCGACGCCGAGCGGGAGCTGGAGCACGAGCGGGTTCGCGTTCAGCCGGTCGCGGATCTGCGAGACGACGCGACCGAAGTCGGCGCCCACGCGGTCCATCTTGTTGACGAATGCGAGGCGCGGGACCTCGTAGCGATCGGCCTGCCGCCACACCGTCTCGGACTGCGGCTCGACGCCGCCGACCGCGCAGAACACCGCCGTGGCGCCGTCGAGCACGCGCAGGCTGCGCTCGACTTCGATCGTGAAGTCGACGTGGCCCGGCGTGTCGATGATGTTGATGCGGTGGTCGCGCCAGAAGCAGGTGGTCGCCGCCGACGTGATGGTGATGCCGCGCTCCTGCTCCTGCACCATCCAGTCCATGACGGCCGTGCCCTCGTGGACCTCACCGATCTTGTAGCTGATGCCGGTGTAGTAGAGGATGCGCTCGGTCGTCGTGGTCTTGCCCGCATCGATGTGGGCCATGATGCCGATGTTCCGGGTGCGCTCGAGGGGTGCGGGGCGGGCCATGGGGGATACGCGCTACCAGCGATAGTGGGCGAAGGCCTTGTTCGCCTCCGCCATCCGGTGCGTGTCCTCCTTCTTCTTCATGGCGCCGCCGCGACCCGCCGCGGCATCGAGGATCTCGCCCGCGAGCTTCTGGACCATGGACTTCTCCGGGCGCAGACGGGCGTTCTGGACGATCCAGCGCATGCCGAGCGACGTCCGTCGGGTGGGACGCACCTCGGACGGCACCTGGTAGTTCGCACCGCCGACGCGCCGGGAGCGCACCTCGACCGTCGGCTTCACCTGATCGAGCGCGCGCCGGAACACGCCGACCGCGTCCTCTTTCGAGCGCTCGCCCACGATGTCGAGCGCGCGATAGAAGATCCCCTCGACGACGCTCTTCTTCCCGCCGTTCATCATGCTGTTGATGAACTTCGTGACGAGCCGGTCGTTGAACTTGGGATCCGGGAGGATGTCCCTGCGTTTGACTTCGCCTTTGCGCGGCATAGTGATACACCCAGCGACCTCGCGGCGGCGGGCACGAGCCCCGGGGCGCCGCGTCGGCCTCACCGACTCCTTACTTCGGCCGTTTCGCTCCGTACTTCGAGCGGCTCTGCCGTCGATCCTGGACGCCGATCGAGTCGAGAGTGCCGCGGATGATGTGGTACCGCACGCCCGGCAGGTCCTTCACGCGGCCGCCGCGGATCAGGACGACCGAGTGCTCCTGCAGGTTGTGCCCGACGCCCGGGATGTACGCGATGATCTCGATGCCGTTCGTGAGCCGGACCTTCGCCACCTTGCGCAGCGCCGAGTTGGGCTTCTTCGGCGTCGTCGTGTACACGCGCGTGCACACGCCGCGCTTCTGCGGCGAGCGGTTCAGCGCCGGCGCCTTGCCCTTCACGTTCTGCTTCAGGCGCCCGTGCTTCACGAGCTGGTTGATGGTCGGCATCGTGTCTCGTCCTGACGGAAATTCGCTGTTTTAGGGAAGCTTCTTCTTCCTGTCAACCTTGAGTCGCGCGTCGTGCGGGCTACGCGACGGCCTCCCCGGTCTCGGCCGGCGCGGGGAGCGCCTCGGTGGGCTCGGTCGGCTCGTCGGTCACCGCTTCCATGCGGTTGTACTTCCCGACGCCGGTGCCGGCGGGGATCAGGCGGCCCATGATGACGTTCTCCTTCAAGCCGGCGAGGCGGTCGACCTTGCCGTTGATCGCGGCTTCGGTGAGGACCTTCGTCGTCTCCTGGAAGGACGCCGCCGAGATGAAGCTCTCGGTCGAGAGCGACGCCTTGGTGATGCCAAGCAGCAACGGCTCGGCGACCGCCGGCTGGCCGTTCTTCGCCAGCACGCGCTGGTTCTCCTCGTCGAAGCGCCACTTCTCGACCTGGTCGCCGATCAGGAAGTCGGTGTCGCCCACTTCCTTGATGCGCACGCGGCGCAGCATCTGGCGGACGATCACCTCGATGTGCTTGTCGTTGATGCGCACGCCCTGCAGGCGGTAGATCTCCTGCACCTCGTCGACGAGGTACTTGGCGAGGGCCTTCTCGCCGAGGATGGTGAGGATGTCGTGCGGGTTCGAGCTGCCGTCCATGAGCGGCTCGCCCGCCTTCACGAAGTCGCCCTCGTGCACGCTGATGTGCTTGCCCTTGGGGATCAGGTACTCGCGCGGCTCGCCCACCTCGGGGGTGACGATGACCTTGCGCTTGCCCTTGGTGTCCTTGCCGAACGAGATGACGCCGTCGATCTCGGAGACGACGGCGAACTCCTTCGGCTTGCGGGCTTCGAACAGCTCGGCCACGCGCGGCAGACCGCCCGTGATGTCCTTCGTCTTGGTGGTCTCGCGCGGGATCTTGGCGACGATGTCGCCCGCGGCGACCGGCTGTCCCTCGACGACGTTCAGGTGCGCGCCCACCGGAATCAGGTACCGCGCCTCGCCGCTCGAGATCTTGGCCGTGTTGCCGTCCGCGCCCTTGATCGAGATGCGCGGCCGCTTGTCGACCTCCTTCGTGTCGATGACGACCTTGGTCGACAGCCCCGTGCGCTCGTCGACCTTCTCCTCCATGGTGACGCCTTCGAGGATGTCGCCGAACTTCACGGTACCGGCGGCCTCGGTGAGGATCGGAATCGTGTACGGATCCCACTCGGCGATCATCTCGCCTGCCTTCACCTTGGCGCCGTCGGCCTTCTTCAGCTTCGCGCCGTAGACGATGGGGTAGCGCTCGCGCTCACGCTCGCGCCCCTGCTCCGGGAAATCGACGATCGCGATCTCGCCGTTGCGGTTCATGACGACGCGATCGCCCTCACGCCCCTCGACGGTCGTGACGTTGATGAGCTTCAAGAACCCGTCGTTGCGCGCCTCGAGGGTGGTCTGCTCGGCGCGCCGGCTCGCTGTGCCGCCGATGTGGAAGGTGCGCATCGTGAGCTGGGTGCCCGGCTCGCCGATGGACTGCGCGGCGATGACGCCGATGGCCTCGCCCAGGTTCACCAGATGCCCGCGGGCGAGATCGCGCCCGTAGCACCCGACGCAGACGCCCTGCCGCGACTGGCAGGTGAGCACCGAGCGGATCTTCACCCGCTCGAGGCCCGCGTCCTCGACGAGCGCGACCTTGCTCTCGTCGATGAGGTCGTTCGCGTGGACGATCACGCTGCCCGAGAACGGGTCGCGGATGTCTTCCAGCGCCACGCGTCCGAGCACGCGGTCGCCGAGGCCCTCGATGACCTCGCCGCCCTCGACGAGCGGCGTCATCTCGATGCCGTCGAGCGTGCCGCAGTCGCGCTCGGTGATGATGGAGTCCTGCGCCACGTCGACGAGGCGGCGCGTGAGGTAGCCCGAGTTGGCGGTCTTGAGCGCCGTGTCGGCGAGACCCTTGCGGGCGCCGTGCGTCGAGATGAAGTACTGCAGCACGGTCAGCCCTTCGCGGAAGTTCGCCGTGATGGGCGTTTCGATGATCTCGCCCGACGGTTTCGCCATGAGGCCGCGCATGCCGGCGAGCTGCCGGATCTGCTGCGCCGAGCCGCGGGCGCCGGAGTCGGCCATCATGAAGATGGGGTTGAAGGACGGCACGCGTTGGTACTTGCCCTGCGCGTCCTTCACCTCGTCGGTGCCGAGCTCGCGGAGCATCTCGTCGGCGATGCGGTCGGTGACCTCGGCCCAGATGTCGACGACCTTGTTGTAGCGCTCGCCGTCGGTGATGAGGCCCTTGTTGTACTGGTCCTCGATCTCGCGGACGGCGGTGTTCGCCTCGTCGAGGAACGAGTGCTTCGCCTCGGGGATCACCATGTCCTTGATCCCGATCGAGATGCCCGCGCGGGTCGCCATCTCGTAGCCGAGGTCCTTCAAGCGATCGGCGAAGATGACGGTCGCCTTGTTGCCCGAGTGCCGGTAGGCGAGGTCGATGAGGCCCCCCAGCTCCTTCTTCTTCATCACCTTGTTCACTTCGGCGAACGGGATCTCGGTCGGCACGATCTCGTAGAGCAGCACGCGCCCGACCGTGGAGTCGACGCGCTCGCCGGTGCCCGGCGCGCGGACCTTGATCCGCGCCTGGAGGTCGACCTCGTCCTGGTCGTACGCGATCCGCACCTCGCCGAAGTTCGAGAACGACTTGCCTTCGCCACGCGCCGCGAGCCGCTCGCGGGTCATGAAGTAGAGCCCGAGCACGATGTCCTGGGTCGGGACGATGATCGGCCGGCCGTTGGCCGGCGAGAGGATGTTGTTGGTCGACATCATGAGGGCGCGGGCCTCGACCTGCGCCTCGACCGACAGCGGCACGTGGACCGCCATCTGGTCGCCGTCGAAGTCGGCGTTGTAGGCCGCGCACACGAGCGGGTGGAGCTGGATGGCCTTGCCCTCGATGAGGGTCGGCTCGAAGGCCTGGATGCCGAGACGGTGGAGCGTCGGCGCGCGGTTCAGCAGCACCGGGTGCTCGCGGATGACCTCGTCCAGGATGTCCCACACCTCGGGACGCTCCTTCTCCACCATCTTCTTCGCGCTCTTGATGGTGGTGACGAAGCCGCGCTCCTCGAGCTTGTTGTAGATGAAGGGCTTGAAGAGCTCGAGCGCCATCTTCTTCGGCAGCCCGCACTGGTGCAGGCGCAGCTCGGGCCCCACGACGATAACCGAGCGGCCCGAGTAGTCGACGCGCTTGCCGAGCAGGTTCTGGCGGAAGCGGCCCGACTTGCCCTTCAGCATGTCGGAGAGCGACTTGAGGGGGCGCTTGTTCGGCCCCGTGATGGCGCGCCCGCGGCGGCCGTTGTCGAACAGCGCGTCGACCGCCTCCTGCAGCATGCGCTTCTCGTTCCGGATGATGATGTCCGGCGCGTTCAGCTCCATCAGGCGCTTCAGGCGGTTGTTGCGGTTGATGACGCGGCGGTAGAGGTCGTTCAGGTCCGACGTCGCGAAGCGGCCGCCGTCGAGCGGCACCAGCGGGCGGAGGTCCGGCGGGATCACCGGGACGACCTCGAGGATCATCCATTCCGGCCGGTTGCCCGAGTTCTTGAAGGCGGAGATCACCTTCAGGCGCTTGGCGAGCTTCTTCCGCTTGGCCTCGCTCGTCGCTTCCTTCATCTCGACGCGCAGGTCGACGAAGAGCTTGTCGATGTCCATGCGCGAGAGGAGCTCGCGGATGGCCTCGGCGCCCATGCCGGCGCGGAACGCGTCGGGCCCGTGCTCGTCGACGAGCTTGCGGTACTTGCCCTCGGACAGGAGCTCGCGTTCCTGGAGCGGCGTCTCGCCGGGCTCGACCACGACGTAGGACTCGAAGTAGAGGACCTTCTCGAGCTCCTTGAGGGTCATGTCGAGCATCGTCCCGATGCGGGACGGCAGGCTCTTGAGGAACCAGATGTGCGCGACGGGCGTCGCGAGGTCGATGTGCCCCATGCGCTCGCGGCGCACCTTGGACTGGATCACCTCGACGCCGCACTTCTCACACACGACGCCACGGTGCCGCATGCGCTTGTACTTGCCGCAGTTGCACTCGTAGTCCTTCGTCGGCCCGAAGATCTTCGCGCAGAAGAGTCCGTCGCGCTCGGGCTTGAAGGTCCGGTAGTTGATCGTCTCCGGCTTCTTCACCTCGCCGTGCGACCACGACCGGATCTTGTCCGGCGACGCGATCGAGATGCGGATCGAGTTGAAGTTGAGCGGGTTCTTCGGCTTCTCGAACAGGCTGAAGAGATCTTCCATCATACGCCGAGTCCTCTCCCCCGTCCTATGGCTGCTGCGGCCGGTCTTCGACGAGCTCGACGTCGAGAGCCAGGCTCTGCAGCTCCTTCACCATCACGTTGAACGATTCGGGCAATCCGGGCTCGAGCACGTTCTCGCCCTTGACGATCGCCTCGTACATGCGCGTGCGGCCGGCGACGTCGTCGGACTTGACCGTCAACATCTCCTGCAGCGTGTAGGCCGCGCCGTAGGCCTCGAGCGCCCACACTTCCATTTCGCCGAGCCGCTGGCCGCCGAACTGCGCCTTGCCGCCGAGCGGCTGCTGCGTGACGAGAGAGTACGGGCCGGTCGAGCGTGCGTGGATCTTGTCGTCGACCAGGTGGTGGAGCTTCATCATGTACATGACGCCCACGGTCACCTCGTGGGCGAAGGCCTCGCCGGTCCGGCCGTCGCACAGGCGGGTCTGTCCGGTCGCCGGCAGGGTGGCGCGGGCGAGGAGCTTGAAGATCTCCTCCTCCGACGCGCCGTCGAACACCGGCGTCGCGACGTGCATGCCGCGCACCGCGCGGCGGGCGAGCTTCAAGACGTCCTCGTCGGAGAGCGCGTCGATGAACTCTGCGACGTCCTTCGCGGGGTACAGCTCGCGCAGGATCTTGCGGATCGCGCCGGCGTCGGGGCGGCCGTTCTCCTCGAGCTCCGTGTTGAGCTGGCGCCCCAGCGTGCGGGCCGCCCAGCCGAGGTGGGTCTCGAGGATCTGCCCGACGTTCATGCGCGACGGCACGCCGAGCGGGTTGAGCACGATGTCGACGGGCGTGCCGTCGGCGAGGTACGGCATGTCCTCCTCGGGCAGGATGCGCGAGAGCACGCCCTTGTTGCCGTGGCGCCCGGCCATCTTGTCGCCGACCTGCAGCTTGCGCTTGATGGCGACGAAGACCTTCACCATCTTGATGACGCCCGGAGGCAGCTCGTCGCCGCCCTTCAACCGGTCGATCTTGTCGTTGAAGGTGGTCTTGATGGTCTCGATCTGCTCCTGCATCCCCTCGACGAGGCGGGACAGCTCGTCCTCGACCTTCTCGTCGCCGACCTTCACGTCGCCCCAGTACTGGTAGGAGATCTGGTCGAGCAGCTCGGCCGTGACCTCGACGCCCTTGTTGAGCAGCACGCGCCGCGCGTCGTCGGTGAGCCGCGCCGTCGTCGTCTTGCCGACGAGCAGGCTGTACACCTTGCGCTGCGCGCTCTCGCGGATGATGCGGATCTCGTCCTGCTGGTCCTTCTTCAGCTTGGCGACCTCTTCGTCCTCGATGGCGCGCGAGCGGTCGTCCTTCTGGATGCCCTTGCGCGAGAAGACACGGGCGTTGATGACCGTGCCTTCGACGCCCGGCGGAACGCGCAGGCTGGTGTCGCGCACCTCGCCGGCCTTCTCGCCGAAGATGGCGCGCAGGAGCTTCTCTTCGGGCGAGAGCTGCGTCTCGCCCTTCGGCGTGATCTTGCCGACCAGGATGTCGCTCGGCTTCACCTCCGCGCCGATGCGGATGATGCCGGACTCGTCGAGGTCGTGGAGCGCTTCGTCGCCGACGTTCGGGATGTCGCGCGTGATCTCTTCGGGTCCGAGCTTCGTGTCGCGTGCGACGCACTCGAACTCCTCGATGTGGATCGAGGTGAAGAGGTCGTGCTTGACGACCCGCTCGGAGATGAGGATCGAGTCCTCGAAGTTGTAGCCACCCCACGGCATGAAGGCGACGAGCACGTTGCGCCCGAGCGCCAGCTCGCCGATGTCGGTCGACGGACCGTCCGCGATGACGTCGCCCGCGCGCACGCGGTCGCCGACCACCACGATGGGCCGCTGGTTGATGCACGTGTTCTGGTTCGAGCGCTGGTACTTGACCAGGTTGTAGATGTCGACGCCGGGATCGCGGCCGTCCGAGCTCGGCTTGTCGACCTTCACGACGATGCGCTCGGCGTCGACCTGCTCGACCACGCCGTCACGGCGCGCGACGACCGTGACGCCGGAGTCGCGCGCGACCGTCCGCTCCATGCCGGTGCCGACGAGCGGCGCCTCGGTGCGCAGGAGCGGCACCGCCTGGCGCTGCATGTTCGAGCCCATGAGCGCGCGGTTCGCGTCGTCGTTCTCAAGGAACGGGATGAGCGCCGCCGCGACCGAGACGAGCTGGTTCGGCGACACGTCCATGAACTCGACCGCTTCCGGCCGCACCATGGTGAACTCGCCGCCGATGCGCGCCGACACCAGGTCGGCGGTGAAGTTCCCCTTCGCGTCGAGCGGCGCGTTCGCCTGCGCGATCGTGTGCTCCTCTTCCTCGAGGGCGGAGAGGTAGACGATGTCCTCCGTGACGCGCCCGTCCTTGACCTTCCGATAGGGCGTCTCGACGAACCCGAAGTCGTTCACGCGCGCGTACGTGGAGAGCGACGCGATGAGGCCGATGTTCGGCCCTTCCGGCGTCTCGATCGGGCACACGCGGCCGTAGTGCGTGGGATGCACGTCGCGGACCTCGAAGCCCGCGCGTTCGCGCGTCAGGCCCCCGGGGCCGAGGGCCGAGAGCCGGCGCTTGTGCGTGATCTCGGAGAGCGGGTTCGTCTGGTCCATGAACTGCGAGAGCTGCGAGGACCCGAAGAACTCCTTGATGACGGCCGACACCGGTTTGTAGTTGATGAGCTCCTGCGGCATCAGCGTCTCGATGTCCTGCAGGCTCATCCGCTCCTTGATCGCGCGCTCCATGCGCACGAGGCCGATGCGGTATTGGTTCTCGACCAGCTCGCCCACCGCGCGCACGCGGCGGTTGCCCAGGTGGTCGATGTCGTCGATCGAGCCGTTGCCGTTGCGCAGCTCGATCAGGTAGCGCACGACCTCGAGGATGTCCTCGCGGCGCAGCGTGCCCTGGTCCAGGGGGACGTCGAGCTTGAGCTTGTGGTTGAGCTTCAAGCGCCCGACGCGCGACAGGTCGTACCGCTCGGGGTTGAAGAAGAGGTTGTTGAAGAACGCCGTCGCCGTCTCGGGCGTCGGCGGATCGCCCGGGCGCAGGCGGCGGTAGATCTCGAGGATCGCCTCCTCCGGGCTGGCGATCTTGTCCTGGAGCAGCGTGTTGCGGAGCGCCGGGCCGATGTGCGTGTCGTCGAGGAAGAGCACCTCGATCTTGCTGATGCCGCGCGTGCGCAGGAGCTCCAGCTTCTCCTCGGTGATGTCGTCGTTGCAGGCGAGGATGACCTCGCCGGTCTTCGCATCCTTCACGTCGTGGGCGGAGACGCGTCCGATGACCTCTTCGACCGTGATCGGGATCTGGTCGATGCCGGCCTGCTCCATCTGGCGCAGGACCAGCTTCGTGAACTTGCGGCCTTCCTTCACGATCAGGTCGTTCGACCCGGGGTGGCGGATGTCGCGCGACGCCTTCACGCCGACCAGGTGCTCGGGCTTGAAGAGCTTCGCGGCCTTGCGACCGTCGAGGACGATCGTGTCCTTGCGATAGAAGTAGTTGAGCAGGTCCTCGCCCGTCATGCCGAGGGCGCGGAGCAGCACCGTGGCGTGGAACTTCCGGCGCCGGTCGATGCGGACGAACAGGATGTCGCGCGGATCGAACTCGAAGTCGATCCACGAGCCGCGGTATGGGATGATGCGGGCGGAGTAGAGGAGCTTGCCGCTGGCGTGCGTCTTGCCCTTGTCGTGGTCGAAGAAGACGCCGGGCGATCGATGGAGCTGCGAGACGATGACGCGCTCGGTGCCGTTCACCATGAACGTCCCGTGCTGCGTCATGAGCGGGATCTCGCCGAAGTAGACCTCCTGCTCCTTCACGTTCTTGATGGAGCGGGCGCCGCTCTCGGGATCGACGTCCCAGATGACGAGCTGCACGGTCACCTTGAGCGGCGCGGCGAAGGTCATGCCGCGCTGATGACACTCGTCGACGTCGTACTTCGGGTCCGAGAGCGTGAAGCTCACGAACTCGAGCGACGCCGTCTCGTTGAAGTCCTTGATGGGGAAGACCGACTTGAAGACGGCCTGGAGCCCCTGGTCCTTGCGCTGATCCGGCGGGACGTCGCGCTGGAGGAACTCCTCGTACGACCGCTTCTGGATGTCGATCAGGTTCGGGATGTCGATGATCTTCTTGATGTGACCGAAGCTCCGCCGGAAGCGGAGGTTGTTGGGAACGCGTGAAGTGTGCGCCACGCTTTGACTCATCGATGCTCCTGCCAGACGTCTGGCGACTGGACCCGTACCGGCCGTGGGGTGAACGTCGTGCGACTCGCGGTCACTTCAGCTCGACCGTGCCACCCGCCTCCTCGAGCTTCTTCTTCATGCCCTCGGCTTCCGCCTTGGCCACGCCTTCCTTGACGGTCTTGGGCGCACCGTCGACGAGGTCCTTGGCTTCCTTGAGACCGAGGCCCGTCAGCTCCCGGACCACCTTGATGACCTGGATCTTCTTCTCGCCGCCCGCCGTGAGGACCACGGTGAACTCGTCCTTCTCGGCCGCGGGAGCCGCTGCACCGCCGGCCGGAGCCGCGCCGACTGCCGCGACCGCCACGGGCGCCGCCGCCGACACGCCGAGCTCCTGCTCGAGCTCCTTCACGAGCGCCGCCGCGTCCATGAGGGACATGTTCTTCAGAAAATCCTTCACCTGCTCACGCGTCACTTCCATCGCTAATCCTTTCCGCTGTGTTCCGATTCGCGAAGCGGCTACGCCGCGCCGCCGTCCGCCCGCTTCGCGAGCGCATCCACCAGCCGCGCGAGCTGCGCAGCAGGTTCGTTCAGAGTTCTGAGCACCTGGCTCGCCGGGGCCTGCAGGAGGCCGAGGAGCTGCGCCAGCAGCACCTCGCGCGGCGGCAGGTCGGCGAGCGCCTTCACGCCGCGAGCCGGCAGCACTTCGCCGTCGAGCACCGCGCCCTTGATCTCGAGCTTCGGCATCTCGTCGGCGAGCTTCATCGCCACTTTGGCGAGCGCGACCGGATCTTTGAAGCCGATCAGCACGGCCGTGGGCCCCTTCAGCATGCCTTCGAGCGATGCGTAGCGCGTGTTCGAGATGGCGCGCTTGGCGAGGCGGTTCTTCGCGACGCGGCACCGTCCGTCGGCCTCGCGGAGCGCTCGGCGCAGGCGCGTCATCTGGCCCGCCGTGAGCCCGCGGTACTCCGCCAGCACGGCGACGGTCGCGCGGGAGAAGTCCCCCTGCAGCGACTCGACGTTTTCGACCTTTTCAGCGCGATTCATGGTGTCGTCGTTTCCTCTAGGCTGCCGCCGCCGATTGCGTCGTTGCGGGATCGATGCGGACCGAGGGGCCCATGGTGGTCGAGACGGCGATGCTGAGGAGGTAGTGGCCCTTGGAGGCCGCCGGCTTCGCGCGCGTGAGGCTCGCGATGAGCGCGTGGGCGTTCTCGCGCAGCTTGTCGGCGCCGAAGCTCCGCTTGCCGATCGGCACGTGCACGATGCCCGCCTTCTCGACGCGGAACTCGACCTTGCCCGCCTTGACGTCGCGGACGGCCTTGCCGACGTCGAACGTGACCGTGCCGACCTTCGGGTTCGGCATGAGGCCGCGCGGACCGAGCACCTTACCGAGCCGGCCGACCTGCCCCATCATGTCGGGCGTCGCGATGGCCGTGTCGAAGTCGAGCCACTGCTCGTCCTGGATCTTCTTCACCATGTCGTCCGCGCCGACGAAGTCCGCGCCCGCGTCCTGCGCCTCCTTCACTTTGTCGCCCTTGGCGAACACGAGGACGCGGACGCTCTTGCCGGTCCCGTGCGGGAGCACCACGGTGCCGCGCACGTTCTGATCGGCCTGACGCGGATCGACGCCGAGCCGGATCGCCATCTCGACGCTCTCGTCGAACTTCGGCGCGCCGCCCGCGTCGAGCAGGACCCCGATCGCCTCGTCGATCGGGTAGCGCTTCTCCCGATCGATCTTCGCCGCCGCGTTCCGGTATCGCTTGCCCGCCTTCGCCATGATGTCCCCTAGACGACCTCGAGCCCGAGGCTTCGTGCCGTGCCCTCGACCGTGCGAATCGCCGCCTCGAGGCTGGCCGCGGTGAGATCGGGCATCTTCAGCTTCGCGATCTCCTCGACCTGCTTGCGCGTCACCTGGCCGACTTTGGTCTTGTTCGGTTCGCTGGAGCCCTTCTCGATGCCGGCGGCCTTCTTCAGCAGCACGGACGCTGGCGGCGTCTTCGTCACGAACGTGAACGACCGGTCCGCGTACACCGTGATGATGACCGGGATGATGAGCCCGCCCTGCGACTGCGTCTGGGCGTTGAACGCCTTGCAGAACTCCATGATGTTGACGCCGCGCTGTCCGAGCGCGGGGCCCACCGGCGGGCTCGGGTTCGCCGCCCCGGCCGGAATCTGCAGCTTCACTTCCGCTACGACCTTCTTCGCCATGTCCGGCTACGCTTTCTCCACTTGCACGAAGTCGAGCTCGACGGGCGTTGCGCGCCCGAAGATGCTGATGAGCACCCGCAGCTTGCCCTTGTCGGGCTTCACTTCCTCGACGACGCCGTTGAAGTCCTGAAACGGGCCGTCGACCACCTTCACGTTCTCGCCCTGCTCGAAGAGCACCTTCGGCTTGGGCTTGACCGCGCCCTCTTCCATCTGGTGCGTGATCTCCCGCACCTCGGCTTCGGAGATGGGCGGAATGGAGCTCGGGTCGGTGGCGCCACCGAGGAAGCCCGTGACCTTGGGCGTCGACTTCACGATGTGCCACGTCTCGTTGTTGAGCTTCATGTTCACGAGGATGTAGCCGGGAAAGAACTTCCGCGACGACGTCTTCTTCTTGCCCTTCACGAGCTCGACGACCTTCTCGGACGGAACGAGGATCTCGCCGAAGAGATCGGGGCTGGAGCACGAGCGCACGCGCTCTTCGAGCGAGGTCTTCACCTTGTGCTCGTAGCCCGAGTAGGTGTGCACCACGTACCACTGTCTGTCGGCGGCGGTCGCCATCAGCCCAACACCCGCGTGAAGACGAAGGAGAGCACGGAATCGATCAGCCCGAGATACAACCCGACGAAGACGACGCCGATGATGACGGCAATCGTCGCCGCCCGAGTCTCCTCCCAGGTCGGCCAATGAACCCGCTTGAGCTCTCCCCAGCATTCCTCGAGGAAGGCCTGGGAGCGTACGAGGGGCTGCTTCCAATCGCGTCCGTTCATAGAAGCTCGCAGAGACGGGTCAGGCAGGGCTCGAACCTGCAACCCCCGGATTTGGAGTCCGGTGCTCTACCAATTAGAGCTACTGACCCCCACACGCCGGGGCGCACCCCTCAGACCTTGCCCTCCTTGTGGACCGTGTGGGCGCGGCACGCCGGGCAGAACTTGCGGAACGACAATTTCTCCGTGGTCTTCTTCTTGTTCTTCGTGCTGGTGTAGTTCCTTCGTTTGCATCCGTCACAGACCAGACTGATCAAATCGCGCATCGAAACCTCACTGGGCCCTTCCGCCCTCGCGGCGAGGCCGCCATCCCCGAGCCCATGACCGGATTCGAACCGGTGACCTCTTCCTTACCAAGGAAGTGCTCTGCCACCTGAGCTACATGGGCATATCCGTCGATCATCCTGCCGACGCTCGCTGCCACGAGCGGGAGACGGGAATCGAACCCGCGACCCCGAGCTTGGAAGGCTCGTGCTCTGCCAACTGAGCTACTCCCGCGTCGCATGTTCTTCGTTCGACTCGCTCGCTCACAGTGGAGAGGGGAGGATTCGAACCTCCGAAGGCGTACGCCGGCAGATTTACAGTCTGCTCCCTTTGGCCGCTCGGGCACCTCTCCTCGTCTCGTTCCCTCGGCGAACATGGAGCCGATGGTCGGAGTCGAACCGACGACCTGCTGATTACAAGTCAGCCGCTCTACCACCTGAGCTACATCGGCGCGCCACCCGCGCTCGGGTACGTTGTTGTCCAAGTTGTTCGAGAAACCTCCCCGGCCGGTCCGGACGGGATGTCCGAACGGCAAGTGGCGAGAAGACACCTTTACCCACCGTGACGAAGCGCCGATTGATAACACCGGGGCTATGGGCTGTCAATGAAACGGAAGGCCGGGCGCTGCCTTAGCCGCGCCGGCGACGCCGCACGACGATCTCGTAGAGGGCGATCGCCGTGGCCACCGAGACGTTCAGCGACTCGACCCCGGCAGCCATCGGGAGGGACGCCTCGAAGTCGCAGCCCCGGCGCACGAGTGGTCGCAGTCCCTCCCCCTCCCCGCCGGCCACGATCGCCGGACGCTCGAGGTCGGGCAGGTCGAAGACCGATCGCTCGGCTCCCGCGACCAGACCGACGAGCCAAAATCCGGCGTCCTTTAGCGTACCTAAGGCCCGCGCGAGGTTCGGGACCCGGGCAATTGGGAGATCGAAGAGACAGCCCGCCGAGGTCGCCGCCACCACCCCGGTCACGCCGACGCTGCGGTCCTGCGGGACGACGATGCCCCCCACGCCGGCGGCGCGCGCGGTCCGGATGATCGCCCCGAAGTTCCGCGGGTCCTGGACCGAGTCGAGCGCCAGCACCGAGCCGCGCTCCGGCGCGATCACGTCCTCGATGGCGCTGTACCGATACGGATCGCCGAGGACCACGGCGCCCTGATGATGCGGCGTTCCGGCCAGCCGCTCGAGCCCGGCGTGGTCGAGCTCTTCGACGGCCAGGCGCCGCGCACGCGCGAGCTCGACGATGCGCGGCGCGGGTCGTCCGCGCAGCACCGCGACGCGGCGGACGCCCGCCGTGCTGCGCAACGCGCCTTCGACGGCGTTCGTTCCGTAGACGACGAGCGGGCCATCGGTTGTTCGTCCGCGTGCCATCGGTTAGAAGACGGCGCGCCGCGGCGCCTCCCCCATGGGGAAGATCGTCCATCGGTATCTGTTCCGGGAGATCCTGGTTCCCTTCGGCCTCGGTCTGTCGATCTTCACGTTCGTCCTCTTGCTCGCCCGGCTGCTGCGGCTGATCGAGCTGGTGGTGAACCGCGGCGTCCCGTTCACCAACGTCGCGCGCATCTTCCTGTGCCTCCTGCCGGCCTTCCTCGAGGTGACGGTCCCGATGGCGATGCTGCTCGCCATCCTGGTCGCATTCGGACGCCTGTCGGCCGACGCCGAGATCACGGCCCTTCGCAGCTCCGGCGTCAGCCTCTACCAGCTCGTGCCGCCGGTCGCCACGTTCGTGGTCATCGTCACGATCATCACCGCTGCGCTCGCGTGGTACGCGCGCCCGTGGGGCAACCGGGCGCTGCGGACCGCCATGTGGGACGTCGCCCGCACGCGCGCGACGGCGGGTCTGAAGCCGCAGATCTTCAACGACGACTTCCCCGGTCTCATCATCTACGCCGAGCAGATCGACGCCACCGACCACCTGGACCACGTGCTGATCGCCGACGAGCGCGACCCGGAGCAGCAGAACACGATCTTCGCGCGCGAAGGGCTCATGATCCCCGATCCCGAGCGCGAGACGCTGACGCTGCGCCTCCTCGAGGGGACCATCCACACGAGCGACACCGCCGAGCAGGTGAGCTACCAGACCGACTTCAAGTCCTACGACGTGAACCTCGACCTGCGCGCGACGCTCGCCGATTCCCAGCAACGCAACGACGATCCCAAGGAGCTGACGCTGCCGCAGCTCACCGCGGCGATCGAGGCGAAGACCGCCGCCGGCAAATCGGCGCTCCCCGAGCTGGTCGAGTACCACCGAAAGTTCTCGATCCCCTTCGCCTGCGTCGTGTTCGGCCTCGTCGCAATGCCGCTCGGCATCCAGCCGGCCCGCGCGGTCCGGTCGCGCGGCTTCGCCGTCAGCCTGGTCGTGATCTTCACGTACTACATCCTGCTCTCGACCGGGCAGGGCTTCGCCGAGCAGGGCAGCGTACCCGCCGTGGTCGGCCTCTGGCTGCCGAACGTCGCGCTCGGCATCCTGGGGCTCGTGCTCTTCCGCCGCGCCGCCCGCGAGCGGCCCCTCGTCGAAGGCCGGTGGCTCGAGCGTCTCACCGAGGGCCTGCGCCGCGCGGTGGCGCGCACCGGCTATGCGGGGGCGACGGGATGACCGCGCGCCGGCGTCTGTTCCTCCCCACGCTCGCGCGCCATCTGACGGGTGAGTTCCTGCGCGCCTTCGCGCTCACCATGGTCGCCTTCGTCGCGATCTACATCCTGGCGGAGTTTTTCGACCGCTTCGACGATTTCCTGCGCCACGACGCGAGCGCCTCCACGATCGTGCGGGCGTTCCTCTACAAGATCCCCTCCATCCTGCTCCAGACCACGCCGGTCGCGGTGCTCGCCGGCGCGCTCGCGGGGCTCGGGCTCCTCGCCCGCAACAACGAGTTCGTGGCGCTGCGGAGCTGCGGCGTCAGCTTGTGGCAGATCGCCGTTCCGCTGGCGATCGTGGCGATCGGCATCGGCGTCGCGACCTTCCTGTGGGGCGAGACCGTCGTGCCGGCGAGCGCGCGCCAGTGGAACCAGATCTGGAACCAGGAGGTGCGAAAGCGCACCGGCCCGGCCGGTGTGTTCGCCGGGCGCGAGGTCTGGTTCCACGGCCGGGCCGGCTTCTACAACGTGAATCGCATCGCCCCCGGGCGCCGCAAGCTGTACGGCCTCACGATCTACCAGATGCGGCGCGATGAGTTCCGGCCCTCGCGCGTCATCGAGTCGAAGGAGGCGGAGTGGAAGGACGGTGCGTGGGTGCTCAGCCCCGATGCGCGCACCATGCGACTCGGCTCCGACGGCGTGCGGGAGGAAGCTGGCGTGCCGCAGGGCTTCGTTCTCCCGGAATCGCTCGACGACTTCCGCGTCGTCGCCGTCGAGCCGGAGGAGTTCAGCTACAGCATGCTGCGGCGCCAGATCCGGAGCCTGCGCGCCAAGGGCGTCGATGCGTCGGAGAGCTGGGTCGACCTGCACTTGAAGATCGCGACGCCGGCGGCGAGCCTCATCATGATGCTGCTCGCGATCCCGCTGGTGGCGCGCGGCACGCGCGCGACGAGCCTGCCGGCCGCGTTCGGGCTCGGCTTCGCCGTCGGCGTCACGTACTTCTTCGTCGTCGGGTTCGCCCGGGCGCTCGGCCAGGCGAACGCGTTTCCGCCGCTGCTCGCGGCGTGGACCGCGAACGGCATCTTCATGCTCCTGGCCGGCTACTACTTCGCCGCGGCCGACTAGGAGCTACGGGACCAGTGCCGCGGCGTCGAGGCCGGCGGTTTCGGGGAGGCCGAGGACGATGTTCATGCATTGCACGGCATTGCCGGCGGCGCCTTTGCCGAGGTTGTCGAGCGCCGTCATGACGACCGCGTAGCCGGTCGACGCGTCGTACCGCCACGAGATGGCGCACCGGTTCGTGCCGCGCACCTCGCGGAGGGTCGGCGGCTCGGCGCCGCGCAGGACGACGAACGGCTCGCGCGCGTAGGCGTCCTGGAACAGGCGCGCGAGCGGGGGCTCGGACGCGACGCGGACGTACATCGTGCACTCCATGCCGCGCGAGATCGGGAGCAAGTGCGGGATGAAGAGCGCGCCGTGCGGCGCACCCGCAGCGCGCAGCTCCTGATCGATCTCGACGCCGTGCCGGTGTCCGTCGACGCCGTAGGGCCGGAAGTTCTCGTTCACCTCGGCGAAGAGCTGCTCGACTTTCGCCGCGCGTCCGGCGCCGGTCGTGCCCGATTTCGCGTCGATGACGACGGGGTCGCACACGAGCCCCGCGCGCACGAGCGGCACGAGCCCCAGGAGCGCGCAGGTGGGATAGCAGCCCGGGACCGCGACGAGCTTCGTCGACCGCAGAGGCTCCCGATAGATCTCGGGAATGCCGTACACGGCCTCGCGGATGAGCTCGGGCGCGACGTGATGGTCGCCGTACCATTTCGCGTAGTCTGCGACGTTCCGCAGCCGGAAGTCGGCCGACTGGTCGATGACGATCTTGCCGACGCGCCGTAGCGCGGCCACGATCGGCGCCGACGCGCCGTGCGGCAGCGCCGTGAAAACGACGTCGGCCTTGGCGGCTGCGGCCGCGGGATCGGGCGCCTCCAGCACGAGGTCGGCGTAGCCGAGCAGCGCCGGATACACGTCGGAGGCCCGCTTGCCGCGGTACTGCTCCGAGGAGACGAACGCGAGCGTGATCCCGGGATGGCGGGACAGCACGCGCAGCAGCTCCGCGCCGACGTATCCCGTGGCGCCCAGTACCGCGACCGGAACAGGCTTCGTTCCCGCCATGGTGGCCACGTGTACGTGACACGTGGGGCAGGCGCAACGCTCAGCGCTTCGAGTACTGCGGCCGCTTGCGCGCCTTGTGGCGCCCGTATTTCTTGCGCTCGACCTCGCGCGAGTCGCGCGTGATGAAGCCGGCCTTCTTGAGCGCCGGCCGGAGCTCCGGGTTCGCGAGCAGCAGCGCGCGCGTGATGCCGTGGCGCACGGCCACCGCCTGCGCCGCGTTGCCGCCGCCGTGGACGTTCACGTCGACGTGGTACTGCCCGACCGTGGACGTCACCTCGAAGGGCTGGTTGATCACCATCCGCGACGTCTCGCGCGGGAAGTAGCTCTCGATCGTGCGCGTGTTGACGACGATCGCGCTGCCGCTCCCGGGCGCGAGACGCACGCGCGCGACCGACGACTTCCGCTTGCCCGTACCCACGAACACGTTCGACTCTGCACTCATTCGGATGGCCTCGCTACGCTTCGGAGAGCGGCAACGGCTTCTGCGCCTGATGCGGGTGGTCGGGGCCGGCATACACCTTGAGCTTGGTCGCGAGCTTCCGGCCGAGGCGGTTCTTCGGCAGCATGCCGACGACCGCCTCGTGGATGAGCCGCGTCGGCTGCTTCGCCAGCACCTCGCCCGCCGTGGCGCGACGCACGCCACCGGGATACTCGCTGTGCCGGACGTAGACCTTCTCGTCGAGCTTCTTGCCCGTGAGGCGGACCTTCTTCGCGTTCACGACGACCACGAAGTCGCCCGCGTCGACGTGGGGCGAGTAGCCGGGGTTGTGCTTGCCGCGGAGCACGCTCGCCACGCGCGTGGCGAGTCTGCCGAGGACCTGCCCGTCCGCGTCGGCGATGAACCAGCGGCGCGCGGCGTAGGCTGCTTCGGTCGTGAGGGTTCGCGTCGTTCGTGTCGTCGACATGTGCTCGCTGCTCGCAGGGGGTGATGACGGGGCCGACGAGACTCGAACTCGCGACCTCCGGCGTGACAGGCCGGCGTTCTAACCAACTGAACTACGACCCCGTACCCCGGTTTGGAGCGAGCGTAAGTAGCCCACCCGCGTCGATCTTTCAACGGTGGTCAGGAGCAGATGGAAAGGAAGCACACGTCGTCCTCGTCCGGGCAGTCGTGCTCGGAGGCGCAGAGACACCCCGTCTGAAGGAGGCTCCGCCGGCAGGCGAGCGGGCACGAGAGGGCGTCGCACCCCCGGCAGACGCACGTCCCCACGGGGTCTCCGGCGACGATCACGCACTCCCCTCCCGCCGGGCAGTCGGTCCGGGTCGCGCACGAGCCCGCGCGGCATTCGCCGCCGGCGCAGGCATACCCGGGCGGGCACCCGTCGTCGTCGCTGCACGACCCCGGCGGCTGGACGACGGCGAAGCAGGAGGCCGGACGCAGCGTCGTCGAGGTGGTGGTCGCGAGCGTCGTCGTCGTGGTGACGACGCAGCCGGCTCCGACGCAGGCGTCGCAGCAGCTCGGCACCGAGCTCACACACGCCGAGCCGCCCGCCGGTGCCGTGCAGGCCGCCGCCGAGCGCCTGGTCCGGCACGAAGTGCGCCCCCCGCTCGTCCGGCAGCAGGCCACCCACCCCGGCCGCCCGCACGTCGACTTCGATGCGCATTTCTTCACGACGCCGCGGCACGAGGCAGGCAACGTCCCGGCGAGCACGCGCGCTCGAACGGTGGCGGCGGCGCATCGGAGCCACGCCGAGCGCGTCGGCGCGCCGATGCAGTCGCATTGGGCGTCGACATCGGCCCGCGTCGCCGCGACCGCCGCGGGATCGTCGCAGGATGCGGCCGCGGTCCGACCGGACGACGCGATAGCCACAACGAGTACGATCGCCAGGCGTAGACCGTCTCCGCGCATGCGCCGCCTGCCGCGCCGCATATCGGCGGCCGTCCCCGCGGGTCAACCCGAGCACGCACCATCGAGCGACGATGGGCGATGGGGTCGAACGGCGAGCGCCGCGCGCGACTACCGGCAGGTGGGGTTCACATCAGTTCGACCGCTCAGTACTCCGTGCCGGTGGGATAGCCCGAGGAATGCCCCGAATGCCACTCGAAGGTGGTACTCCCAGTCGTCAGAAGGGCGCCGCCGCTGATCGAGCTGAAGTCGGTATTGGCGGCGTTGGTCCCCCCGCCGCTCACCGACGCGACGAGACCGTTCGCCGTGTTGTTGTACCCACCGGTCACCGAGCCGCCGCGGCCGGTCGCCATGTTGGCAATGCCGCCGCTCACCGAGGCGGTTTCGCCGCTCGCGACGTTCGAGAACCCGCCGCTGACGGCTGCCCCGGCATTGGGCAAGGGAGTCACACAGGGCGCGGGACCCGCTCCGGCCTGATTGCATTCCCCGCCGCTGACCGAGGCATAGTCCCCGCTCGCCGTGTTGTTCCAGCCGCCACACACCGAAGCCGATCCGCCGGTTGCCTGGTTCCCGTAGCCGCCGCTCACCGCGGTGTACGCGCCGCTCGCCATGTTGCTCCAGCCGCCACACACCGAAGCCGATCCGCCGGTTGCCTGGTTCCCGTAGCCGCCGCTCACCGAGGCGTAATCCGAGCTCGCCCTGTTTAGATAACCGCCGCTCACCGAGGCGTAATTCCGGCTCGCCGTGTTTTCATAACCGCCGCTCACCGAGGCGTAATCCCAGCTCGCCGTGTTTATGGTACCGCCGCTCACCGAGGCGGAAACCCCGCTCGCCGTGTTGAAGCCGCCGCCGCCCACCCAGGCCACGTTACCGCTGGCGATGTTTTCGGCTCCTCCGCTGATGGACATTGCACTGGCACCGCTGTCGACCGAAAACCGTGGGCAGGATGGGAACCCCGGCCCCGCCACGTTGCACACGCCGCCGCTCACCGAGGCCATGGGTGCGCTCGCCGTGTTGAGACGACCGCCGGTGACCGACGCGTTCGTACCGCTGACCGTGTTGCGATCTCCCGCGACCAGGCCACCGAAGCTCGAGTACGAATGATTGGAACCGATGATCAGGTTGTGGGAGCCGTCCCTGCGAGGACAGGTGTTCGGCGTGCAGTCATCGTCCGAAAGGCATGTAGCGGTGGCCTCGAGGGCACAATGCCCGAGGCCGCCCACGATGTTGGCGCAGGCAGCCGGAGCGCAATCGCCGTCCGTGGCGCACGAGTTCCCCGCCACGGCACACCGCTGCTCGTTGTAACCGATGATGAGATTTCCCGCTCCATTGGGCGATGCGTCGGTGACCCCGGACCCGGAATCGATCTGGATGTTGACGCCGCTGAACTCGATGGTGGGCACGCTGTGGTGGAAGGAAATGGCCGCAGCCAGCATCCGGAGCGCGTCGGCCTGCTCCTGGCTCGCAAAACGAACTCCCGGCGTGCAGCCCTTCATGTGGGCTGCACATTCGGGGCCGCTGTCCTTCAAGTAGACGGTGCAGAGGTCGGGAGGCGTGATCGCCTGCACCGAACCGGCCGCCCCGAGCTCACACCGGCTGGCCGACGCTCCCGCGATGCAGGTGGTGGCGTTGAAGAAGCTGGTCGCCTCCGCACCGCTTCGATCTCCCCACAAGAGCGTGCCGGAGACGCCCGAGGCGTAGACGTCGATCACTCCGGTCTTGGAATTCACCTTCGCGGAGCATTTGACGATCGCGTGACCCACGGCCGGCGTGACGACGAAGAGCCCGACGGCAAGCAGCGAAAAGTAGCCGCGTCGAATTCGGATCAGCATGGTCTCCTCCAGACGCGCGTTGGCGAGTTCGGAAACGTGTCGGACCCAATCCCGAGACGGACGAGACTCTACCGCTGTCAGCCCGATCGGCGCAATTCCTCTGAACGAAGAAATCCGGGGCAAAAAAGGGCGTCGCCGATACCCGTCGCTCGCGTTTGGCCGTCGGTGCTAGCTGATGGGCGTGCGCCCGTCGATTGGCTCGGTCGGGGACGCGTATGACAACGCGATGTGCGAGACGCGACCATCGAGTGCGAGCTGCTCGATCGCCAGCGCTTCCAGACGCAGGCCGAGGCCGTCTCGCCGTTTTCGAGTACATCGAGGGCTGGTACAACCCGCATCGACGTCACTCCGCCCTCAACTACCGCTCAACCGTCAACTACGAGCGGAGCCAGCCGCTTCTGAACTGATCGCGCAAGCCATCAACCGTCCACCGAACCGGGGGCAGTCCACCTCGGGGCGGATGGTGGAGCGATACGCGCACCTCGCGCCGGCCTCGCCGAATCGCGCCGCGGAAGCGATCGGCCAGCCGTACGTGCACCCGGATACTCATCCCGAAGGAAAGCGTTGTCGAGGCGGCGCTGCCGAACGCAGCGCTGCACCGACCACGCTCTCGAGAAAATGGTTGACACGGCCTCACCATGGCGTCTACCTTGCCTGTCGAAGATAGCTGGGCGAAAACGCGCGACGCGATCGTGCGAACGAGGTTCGCGATTATGCCACGATTCTCCACACCCGCGGCGGCAGCCGCCACCGGACTCTTGCTCTTCGTATCACTCGCCTTGGCCCAGTTTCCGCCCATCACCGATCCCACCGCCGACGAGGCGAAGTGCGAGGCGAATACGGCGAAGGCGTTGGGGAAGCTCGTGAGCTCCCAGGCGGCGTGCACTCAGAAGTGCGTCGCAACCCACCGACGGACGTCCGGGCCATACGTCGGTTGCTTTGGCCCTGGGTTCTCTGACCCGGTCACGAACGCCTGCATCAACGCCCCGGTGAAGGGAGCCGAGGCGAAGGCCGGTTCAGGGATCGTGAAGGGGTGCGCGAAGGACTGCCCGGAGTGCTATGCGGCGATCGACCCGAGCCTCTGCTCCTCGGGACAGCCGTTCGTCGGTGATGTCGCGTCGCAAACCGACCCGTTCGGCACACTGATCTATTGCACCGAAGCCGCGGGCGGGACACCCACCCAAGCCGAGGGCAAGTGCGAGGACATCGTCATGAAGACGCTCGGCAAGTTCTGGAACGCGGAGACCAAGTGCTACCAGAAGTGCGTCTCGAACGAGCTCAAGGGCCGGATAGCGCCTGGGAGCTGCTCGCCACCGGTTCCGAGCGACGCCGCTACGCAGGCGTGCCTCTTCGATCCGGGCCATGCGGAGGCGAAGGCGGCGCTCGTGATCGACAAGGTGTGCGAGCCGTCGATCAACCCGAGCAACCAGAAGCCTGCCTGCTACAGCGCCTTCCCCTCCGGTAGCTACTGGGTATCTCTCATCGAGGCCTTCGTCGACTTCCGCGTCCCGATCACCTGGTGCAGCGAGCCCACCGGAACTACCACCACCACGACCACCACGATCCCGAACCCGGTCTGCTGTTCGTACCCCGGGTTCATCTTCATGGGCGTTCCGATCCCGGCCAAGTGCGGGATGGTGCCCACCGCTTCAGACTGCCTCGCCAGCCAGGCCTCGGGCGTCTGCCGGAGCGACGGTACCTGCGGCACGGCGACGGGTCCCGGGGATTGCTGCGTCCCTCCCGAGGCGGCCACAGCCGATGCCTGCGAGGTCTATACGTCGTCGACGTCGACCTTCTGCAACATCGGCGGCGGCACCTTCGAGCCCAATACCGTCTGCACCCCTACGGGGTGCCAGTAACCCGCGCCCGCACGCGCGAACAACCAATGGGCGGTGCAGGGATCGAACCTGCGACCCCCGGCTTGTAAGGCCGATGCTCTGCCGCTGAGCTAACCGCCCGACCAAAACGTTCGAGCGCCGCACGTACACTCTCCCCCACGGCCAGAGCAAGGAGCGAAGGACCCTCGCGAGCGATGCGCGCAGCGCGAGCGGCGGCAAGGTCGCGGGCGGAGCGAGCCCGCAGGCGTTGGCGCGCGCAAGAGGTCCGGCAGGATGCGCGACCGACGCGGCGCGCCTACGCCGAGGACCGCGAGCGAAGTCCGCGACCTTGCCGCCGCGCCCCGCTCCGCCCGCCGCTAGTTCAGCTTGTCCTTCAGCGACTTGCCGGCCTTGAACTTGGCCGACTTCGACGCAGGAATGTCGATCGCCTCGCCGGTCTTGGGGTTGCGGCCGGTGCGCGCCTTGCGGGCGGATACTGCGAAGGTCCCGAAGCCGGAGATGTTGACCTTGTCGCCCTTCTGGAGCGCGGACTCGATGTCGTCGAACAACGTGTTCACCGCACGTTCGGCGAGCGACTTCTGAAGGTCCAGCTTCGTCGCGAGCGACTCGATCAGGTCCGCCTTGGTCATAGCCCCGCTCCCCTTTAAGTTCCCCGCAGTGGAGTGGCGGCTTTACCAACCACCCCCAGGGCTGTCAATGCGTAACTAGATCGGTGTCGGGCTCGACCGGACGCGCGAATTCCGTCGGCGGCGCCCCGGCCTCGATGGGCGGCGCGGCCGGCCGGCGCAGGTACTCTTCGGGGTTCTCGAGCACGAGGGCCTTCCGCAGGACGTGATCCATGTGCTCGACCAGCTCGATCTCGATCGACTTCAAGATCGTCGCCGGGATCTCCTGGATGTCCTTCTCGTTCTCGACCGGGATCAGCACCTTGTGGATGCCGCCGCGGTGGGCTGCCAGAACCTTCTCCTTGAGGCCGCCGATCGGAAGGACGAAGCCCCGCAGCGTGACCTCGCCGGTCATGGCCACGTCGTGCCGGATGGGGATCCGCGTGAGGGCCGAAACGAGCGCGGTCGCCATCGTGATGCCGGCCGACGGTCCGTCCTTCGGGATCGCCCCCTCGGGGACGTGAATGTGGATGTCGATCTTCTGGTAGAAGTCCCGCTCGAGCCCGAGCTCCTCCGCGCGCGAGCGCACGTACGACAGCGCGGCCTGCGCCGACTCCTGCATCACCTCGCCGAGGCGGCCGGTGATGGTGAGCTTCCCCTTGCCGGGCAGCACCTGCACCTCGGTGGCGAGCAGCTCGCCGCCGAGATCGGTCCACGCGAGACCCGTCGCGACGCCGACCTTGTGGTCCGCGTCGGCCTTGCCGTAACGGAACCGCACGGGCCCGAGGAGCCCCACCAGGCTCTTCGACGTCACCTTCATGTGCGTCTCGCGGCCCTTCTTCACGACGTCGACGGCGACCTTGCGGCACACCGACGCGATCTCGCGCTCGAGGCTGCGGACGCCGGCTTCCTTCGTGTAGTGGCGGATGAGGGAGATGACCGACGAGTCCGAGAACGTGATGTTGGACTCCTGCAGCCCGTTCGCCTCGCGCTGCTTCGGGATCAGATACTTCTTGGCGATGTTGAGCTTCTCGAGCTCGGTGTAGCCCGCGATCCGGATGATCTCCATGCGATCCTGGAGCGGACGGGGGATGCGCTCGAGGTTGTTCGCGGTCGTGATGAACATCACCTTCGAGAGGTCGTAGTCGACGTCGAGGTAGTGGTCGTTGAAGGTCGTGTTCTGCTCGGGGTCGAGCACCTCGAGCAGCGCGGCCGACGGGTCGCCGCGGAAGTCGGTCGACATCTTGTCGACCTCGTCCAGCAGGAAGACCGGATTGCCCGAGCCGGCCTTCTTCATCGACTGGACGACCTTGCCCGGGAGCGCCCCGATGTACGTGCGGCGGTGGCCACGGATCTCGGCCTCGTCGCGCACGCCGCCGAGCGACACGCGCACGAACTTGCGGCCGGTGGCGCGAGCGATCGAGCGGCCGAGCGAAGTCTTGCCGACGCCGGGCGGCCCGACGAGGCAGAGGATCGGCCCCTTCATGTGGCCGACCAGGCCCTGCACGGCGAGGTACTCGAGGATGCGCTGCTTCACCTTCTCGAGGCCGTAGTGGTCCTCTTCCAGGACCTTCTCGGCGTCGGTGATGTCGAGCTTGTCCTCAGTGTAGTCGTGCCAGGGAAGCGAGATGAGCCAGTCGATGTAGTTCCGGACGACGGTCGCCTCGGCCGACATCGGCGACATCATCTTCAGCTTCTTCAGCTCTTTTTCGGCCTTCTCGCGAGCCTCGGCCGACATCTTCTTCTGCTTGATCTTCTCCTCGAGCTCCTGGATCTCGTTCTTGAACTCGTCCTTCTCGCCGAGCTCCTTCTGGATCGCGCGCATCTGCTCGTTGAGGTAGTACTCCTTCTGGGTCTTCTCCATCTGCTTCTTGACCCGGGAGCGGATGCGCTTCTCGACCTCGAGGATCTCGATCTCGGACCGCATGAACCCCAGCACCTTCTCGAGGCGCTCGGCGGGGTTCAGCATCTCGAGGAGCTGCTGCTTGTCCTCGAGCTTGATGCCGAGATGCGCGACGATCGTGTCGGAGAGCCGCGAGGGCTCATCGATCGACGCGACCGACATGATCATCTCGGGCGGGATCTTCTTGTTCAGCTTGACGTAGTTCTCGAACGTGGAGTTGACGCTGCGGACCAGGGCCTCGATCTCGGTGGTCTTGTCCGCGCTCTCTTCGATGGGCTCGGCCTCGACCAGGAAGAACTCGCCGCTGTCGACGTACTTCACGACGCGCGCGCGCTTCTTGCCCTCGACGAGCACCTTCACGGTGCCGTCGGGGAGGCGCAGGAGCTGGACCACGGTCCCGAGGGTGCCGACGCGGTAGATGTCGTCCTCTGCCGGTTCGTTCGTCTTGGCGTCCTTCTGCGCGGCGAGCAGGATCGACTTCTGCTTCGCCATCGCCTCTTCGAGGGCGCGGATGGACTTCTGCCGCCCGACGAAGAGCGGGACCACCATGTGCGGGAACACGATGATGTCCCGCAGCGGGAGGAGCGGCACCCGCAGCCCGGTCGGCTGAGGCGCGTTCGGATCCCGCTTGTCGTTCCGGAAGAGCATTTAACCCCCGTTCCCTCAGGCCGTCTCGGCGGCCTTCTGGTACAGAATGATCGGCTGGTCGCGGTTGGTGACCACTTCTTCGGAGATCAACACTTCCTTGATGTTCGGCTGCGACGGGATGTCGTACATCACGTCGAGCATGATGTTCTCCATGATCGCCCGCAGGCCGCGCGCGCCCGACTTGCGCTTGAGCGCCTCGCGCGCGATCGCGCCGAGCGCACCGTCCGTGAAGCGCAGGTGCACGCCCTCCATCTCGAAGAGCTTCTGATACTGGCGCGTCAGCGCGTTCTTCGGCTCGCGCAGGATGCGGACGAGGGCCTGCTCGTCCAGCTCCTGGAGCGTCGCGATGACGGGCAGGCGGCCGACGAACTCGGGGATCAGCCCGAACTTCAGCAGGTCCTCGGTCTGGACCTCTTCAAGAAGTTGACTCATGGCCCGTTCGTCCCTGCGTCGGATATCGGCACCGAACCCCATCCCCTTGACCCCGATGCGCCGGCGGATGATGTCGTCCAGGCCCACGAAGGCCCCGCCGCAGATGAAGAGGATGTTGGTCGTGTCGACCTGCAGGAACTCCTGCTGGGGGTGCTTGCGGCCCCCCTTGGGCGGCACGCTGGCGGTCGTCCCCTCGATGATCTTGAGCAGGGCCTGCTGCACGCCCTCGCCGGAGACGTCCCGGGTGATCGAGGGGTTGTCCCCCTTGCGGGCGATCTTGTCGATCTCGTCGATGTAGACGATGCCGCGCTGGCACTTCTCGACGTCGTAGTCGGCGTTCTGGAGGAGCGACAGGATGATGTTCTCGACGTCCTCGCCGACGTACCCGGCCTCGGTGAGGCTCGTCGCGTCGGCGATGGCGAACGGCACCTGCAGGAAGCGCGCGAGCGTCTGGGCGAGCAGGGTCTTGCCGGACCCGGTCGGGCCGATGAGGAGGATGTTCGACTTCTGCAGCTCGACGTCGCCCGTCACGAGCTGCGAGTCGATCCGCTTGTAGTGGTTGTGCACCGCCACCGCGAGGATCTTCTTCGCGCGCTCCTGACCGATGACGTACTGGTCGAGGACCTTCTTGATCTCGGACGGCTTCGGAACGGCCGACGTCGCCGACAGGGTCTCTTCCTGATCGACCTCCTCGGCGATGATGTCGTTGCACAGGTCGATGCACTCGTCGCAGATGTAGACCGTCGGTCCGGCGATGAGCTTGCGTACCTCGTCCTGGCTCTTGCCACAGAAAGAGCACACCAGGTTGCCGGTGCGATCGTCGCCGTGCTTGGCCATACCTGCCCCCTTAGACCTTCGCCTTCCCGGGTCGCGACGCGATTACCTCGTCGATGAGGCCGTACTCGGCGGCCTGCTTCCCGGTCATGAAGAGGTCACGGTCGGTGTCCTTCTCGACCTTCTTGAGACTCTGCCCGGTGTGCTTCACGAGGATGTTGTTCATCTGCTCGCGCAGCCGCAGGATCTCCCGGGCCTGGATGTCGATGTCCGCCGCCTGGCCCTGCACTCCGCCGAGCGGCTGGTGGATCATGATGCGCGCATGCGGAAGCGCAAAGCGCTTCCCCTTTGCTCCCGAGGCGAGCAGCCACGCCCCCATGCTGGCGGCCTGCCCGATGCAGAGCGTCGACACGTCGGGCTTCACGTACTGCATCGTGTCGTAGATCGCGAGACCGGCGGTCACCGAGCCGCCCGGAGAGTTGATGTAGAGGAAGATGTCCTTCTCAGGGTCCTCGGACTCCAGGAAGAGGAGCTGCGCGACGACCAGGTTCGAGATCTCGTCGTTGATCCCTCCGCCGAGGATCACGATGCGGTCGCGGAGGAGCCTGGAATAGATGTCGTAGGCTCGCTCACCGCGACCTGTTTGCTCGATGACAATGGGGACCAGGTTGGCGTTCATGGCCGCGGGCTCACCACTCGGGCTCGAAAAAGATTCTACCGGCATTACTCCGCACGGGCAACATCTTTGGGCACGGCGCGCGGCACAACTTTTGCGTCCGCGAGCACCAAGGCAAGCGCCCGCTCACGCCCGAGACGCGTGCGGAGCGCGCGCCGCGCCTCCGGTCGCTCGTAGAATGCTCGAATCCGTTCAGGCGCTTGACCCTGCCGCTCGGCCAGCGTGCCGATCTCGGCTTCCAAGGTGTCGTCGTCGATCTCGACGCCGCGCGCCGTCGCGATGGCGTCGAGCAACAGGTCGGCGCGCACCTCGCGCTCGGCGCGCGGTCGCACCTCGTTGCGCAGCTGTTGGAGCGCCTGCTCGCCTTCGGGGCCCTCGGGGAGCCGGACGTCGAACGCGGCGAGCATCGCGTCGCACCGGCGATCGACGAGCGACGTCGGCACGTCAAAAGGATGGCGCGCGACGAGCTGCTCGAGCAACGCATCGTGCACGGCTGCATCGGCACGGGCGGCCGCCTGCTGCTCGAGGTCGGCACGGATGCGCCCGCGGAGATCGGCGAGCGACTCGGCGCGACCGTGGTCGCGCGCGAAGTCGTCGTCGAGCGGAGGCAGCTCCTTGGCCTTCAGGTCGCCGACGGCGACCTCGAAGGCGACGGTCTTCCCGGCGAGCGACGGATTGCCGTAGTCGGCGGGGTACGGCACCTCGAGCGTCAGCTGGGCGCCCTTGTGCTGCCCGACGAGCTGCCGCTCGAGCGCGAGCGGGAAGGTGCCGCTCCCGGCCTCGACCAGGACGCCCTCGCGACGCTGCGGCTCGCCGCCGTCGAGGCGCGTGGTGACGTCGATCGAAACGACGTCCCCCGATTCGACGATCGCGCGGTCGTCGATCGGGCGGAGCTGGGCCACCGATTCGCGCAGCGACGCGAGCGCGCGGTCCACGTCCTCGTCGTCCACCTGGAGGTCGGGCCGCCCGACTTCGATGCCGCTCGTCTCCCCGATCGTGATCGTGGGTCGCACGTCGATGGTCGCCGAGTACTTGAGGTTGGCCCCCGGCGTGATGGCATCGGCGTCGATCTCGGGCGCGCCGACGACGTCGAGGCGGTGCTCCTCTATCGCGTGGTGGAACGAGTGCTCGACCAGGCGCGCCAGCACGTCGCGACGGATCTGCTCGCCGAACATGCGCTCGACGACCGCGCGCGGCACCCGCCCCGGCCGGAAGCCGCGGATGCGCGCCTCGCGGCCGACGCTCTGATACGCGCGCTCGAGCTCGCCCGCGACCTCGCTGGCCGCGACCTCCACTTCCACCCGCTTGCGGACGGGCGATAGGCTCTCGACGACGACGCGCTCGAGCTGCATGCGTCCTCAGGCCGGTCCCGCGCCGGGACCGCGCCGCGCGCGGTGGGCATGCGAGAGGGGGGACTCGAACCCCCACGGGGGTTGCCCGCGAGATCCTAAGTCTCGTGCGTCTGCCAATTCCGCCACTCTCGCGTCGCGCATCTCGAGAACCGCGTCACCCATAACAACCACCCCTGCCCAAAACAAGCCAATCCAGCGTCAATAGCGTGGCAGCGACGGCTCGACCTCGCAGGCCCACGCGTCGATGCCGCCCGCGAGCGAGACGACGTCGGCAATCCCCTTCGACGCGAGGTACATCGCGGCGTCGAGACTGCGCATGCCGTGGTGGCAGTAGGCGACGACGAGCGCACCGGACGGCGGCGCGATCTCGCGATGGCGAGCGGGAAGCTCGCCCAAAGGTACGAGCACACTCCCAGGCAACGCCACGAGCGCGTGCTCCCACGGCTCACGGACGTCGACCAGATACGTCGGCTGTCCGGCCGCGAGCCGCGCCGCCAGCTCGCGCGGCTCGATCTCAATTCCCATCGCCCGGCACCTTCAGCTCGACGACGTTGCCCTCGGGGTCGCGCAGGTAGACCGAGAGACCGTAGCCCGATGCCCCGTAGCGGATCATGGGATCGCCCACCGTCTCGACCCCGAGGTCGTGCAGGTAGCGGACGACGTCGTCCATCTCGGTCGGCGCGATCGCGAGGCAGAAGTGGTCGACGTTCGCGCCCTCGAGCCCGGCCGGCGTGCCGGGCACGAGGTCGATGAGGCTCCGTCCCGCACGGAGCTGAATGAGTCCGATCGCCTCGAGTCGGCGCTCCTCGGTGAGGCCGAGCACGCGGGTGTAGAAGTCGAGCATCCGCTCCTGGTCACGGCAGCGGAGCACCACGTGATCGAGGTCGGCGACCCTGATCGGATTGCTCATGTCCTCGACGCTCCATCCGGACGCGGCGGGGCCACGTACGGCACGGGCACGTACTCGACGCTCGGACGGCGTGCCGTCGACTGCGGAAAGAGCTGCATGAAGCGGTAGACTTCGTCTGGTACGCCGGTCGTGACGGGCAGCCCGAGCTGGCGCGCCTCGTCGACGGTGAGCGGGTAGTCGTGCGTCCAGCGCCCGTCGGTGAGCGCGGACGCGAGCGGCGCCGCCCGGCTCGCCTCCCACTGGTTGCTCACGAGAATGCGCTCCACGAGCCCGCGCACCTGGTGCTGGGCCTTCTCCGCGACGTCGGCGAGGATGAGCGTCTGGTCGTCGATGTCCTTGCCCGTCTGCTCCTTGCGGGCGACGGCGCGCAGGATCGACACGGCCGGGAACTGGCCCACCTGCGGATCGAGCGGACCCAGGACCGCGTGCGGTGCCATCACGATCTCGTCGGCGGCGCATGCGAGCAGGGTGCCGCCGGACATCGCGTAGTGCGGAACGAACACCGTCACCTTCGCGCGGTGCGCGACGAGCGCGTTCGCGATCTGCTCGGCCGCGAGCACGAGCCCGCCCGGCGTGTGGAGGATCATGTCGATCGGCACGTCGGCGTCGGTGAGTTGCACGGCACGCAGCACGGCTTCGGAGTCCTCGATGTTGATGAAGCGCGCGATCGGAAAGCCGAGCAGGCTCATCGTCTCCTGGCGATGGACGAGCGCGATCACCCGGCTCTTGCGTTTGCCCTCCAGCTCGCGCAGGCACCGCGCGCGGCTCATGTCCAGGATCCGCTGGCGCACCATGGGCTGGAGCGCCGACAGGAGGAAGAAGGCCCAGAGCAGGTCGAAGCCGCTCACGACCCCGTGCTAGCGCGCGCACACGCTCCTGTCACCTGCCGAGCACGAGCCCGGGAAGAAGATCGCCTGCGCCAGCATGAACGTGCCGATGAAGAGGACGATCATGGATCGGCGAAGGAGCGCGACGCCGAGGAAGGCCGTCATCGCCATCGGCAACGCCTCGGTCACCCACGGCACGACAACGCACCAGGCACCGCGGCGACCCGATGCGCCGGCGTGGGCAGATCCACTGGCGCCAGCCACAGCGTCGCGAACACGATCGGCGCCAGCGCGGGTCGACTCCAGGATTGACGCCCCCCCGATTCGACCGATAGGTCGACCGCAGAAGGAGGACCTCGATGCGCACGTTCGTGTGTTGCTCACTGGCCGCCCTGGCGTTGGCGGCGACGACCCCTGCCCGAGCTCACGTGGTGGAAGGCACCATCACGCTCACCACCGCCGAGTCGGTTCCCGCCCCCACGGGCACGACCGCGGCAACTGGCGGCACGGCCACCATCGAGGTCAACAACGATCTCGCGATCGAGTACGAGGTCACGGTCCACGATCTGACCGGCCCCGCCCTGGCAGCCCATATCCACGAGGGCGCGCCAGGCGTGGCGGGCGGGATCGTGTTCACCTTCACCAAGGTGGACGACACGACCTTCCGGGGCGAAACGGAGCCGCTCACTCCCGGGCAGCTGACGACCCTCCTGTCGGGTGGCTACTACGTGAACGTCCACACCGGCACCAACGGTCTTGGCGAGGTCCGCGGGCAGATCACGGGGCTCGAGACGATCCACGGAACCTGCAGCTGCCGCGATTCCGACCGAAAGACGTTCCTCAAGTGCGTGCGCGGCGAGATCAAGAAGCTCTCGAAGACCGAGAAGAAGTCCGATGACGTGAAGGCGCTCAAGCGCGCCATCGCCGCATCGTCCTGCGGCAAGACCAAGGCGCCGAAGAAGAAGCCGCTCGCCTGCTGCCTGCCGATCAACGAGGCCGCGAACGCCGTCTCCGGCAAGCTCTGCGCCCCGGTCAAGGCCGAAGCACAGTGCACGAAGCTCGGCGGCACCCTCGCCGCGGACAACGCCTCCTGCTTCCCGACCAACCCCTGCACCCCACCGGCTTCGCCGTCGGGTGCCTTCATCGACTAGCGAACCGACCGACCGAGTGCCGCGGCCAAAGCCGCGGCACTCGGATGCCTCAAACGAGCGACGCGATCGTGCCGTGCGCGCCGCAACGCGAGGTCGGGGACGAGGCGGAGGCGCCTGCGAAGCGGCGCGACGAAATGCAAGGGCCGTGACGAGCCGTGTGTGTTGTCGCGCCGCGGAGCCGAAGCCGAAGCCTCGTCCCCGACCTCGCGGCCACGCCCCCCCGCCCCTCAGTGCACGATCTCCGTCGTATCGAAGAACACCTCGTCCACCGCCTCGCACTCCTGACAGCGCATCCGCACGATGCGATACCGGCGGTCCCCCACCTCCCGCGTCCCCTCACCCATTCGCTCGAGGTAGCCCCCGCACGCGCACCAGCGGCGGGCGAGCTGATCGTCGATCTCGGTGAAGCCGCGCACGTAGATGGCCCGCTCCGGCGAGCTGCCTTGCCGCTCGGCCGCCTCGCGGCGAAGCCTGGCGCGATACCCGCGGCGCCGCATGGTCGCGACGACGGCAGCCACCAGCGCCAACGTGAGCACGAGCGAGATGATCATGCGCCGCGGCGCGCAGTATCAGCCGAGCCGCTCGCGGAGTCGAGGCATACGCGCCCGCGACGACGCTCGACTACACGTCGGGGGCGAGGCCCCTTGCAGGCCTTCGCCCCCTAGCTTGCGTCAGTAGTCGAGGTACGCGCCGCTCGGCGACGACGGGAGCGTCGTGGTCGTCGGTGCCGCGGTCGTGGTCGTCGGCGCCGCCGTGGTCGTCGTCGGAGCCGCCGTCGTCGTAGTCGGCGCGGCGGTCGTCGTGGTCGGCGCCGCGGTCGTGGTCGTCGGGGCCGCCGTCGTCGTGGTCGGCGCGGCAGTAGTCGTCGTGGGTGCCGCCGTCGTGGTCGTGGGCGCCGCCGTGGTTGTCGTCGGCGCCGCGGTCGTCGTCGTAGGCGCCACGGTCGTGGTCGTCGGTGCGGCGGTCGTCGTCGTGGGCGCG
>DATJZY010000165.1 GCA_035577985.1 Candidatus Eisenbacteria bacterium | reverse complement strand
TTTGCTATGCGCCCCAATACGGTGCGGCAAAGACCCCGTAAACCTTGCCGGGATGATCGCCAGCAATCATCTCGACGGACTCATGCCGCTCGCGGAGTGGGCCACCCTCGGCGGCAAGGATGCGATCACGGTGGATGTGCGCGAGCCGCACGAGTACGCAGCCGGTCACATCGACGGGGCGCTGAACTGCCGCTCTCGCAGCTTCGAGCGCGTCACGGGGAGCTGCCCTCAGGACGCCCTCCCTTCAGCCGCCGTCGCCTCTCTGGAAGGAGGAGTGTCACTCGAGTTGGTCGAGTTTTCGGAGGGACGTCACTGCTTCAGGGGCAGGCCGCCTCACCGCCTCCATTCGATGAGCCAGTCACGTCCCCGGCGCGGGTCCGTGTTCTTGGCGATGGTGATCCGAGTTGGGATCGGGACCCCGGCGCCTTGCGCCCCCACCTCCTCCTTTGCCAACAGGAGCCGTCGGGCGACCTCGTCTGCATCGGCGCGCAGCTCGGCGAGCGACTGGGCTCCCTCCTCGAGCCGGGCGATGGCGAGGGCGTATGCGTCCCCCACCTCGACGAGCCTCGGACGAGCCTCCGCCTCGCGGCGCTCCCGGTCGTCCCGCACCACGTCGAGGCGTCCGCCGATCGCCTGCTCCTCTGCCTCGTACGCAGCCAATCGACCTGCGAGCTGCTGGAGCTCCACCCGATCTGCGCAGCCGGGATCCTCGCCCTGCGCGATGCGCCGACGTGTCGCCTCGAGCTCTTCGCGGATGCGCCCGACGTGCCCAGAGATCATCTCCCATTCGTTCTGGAGCTTGCTCTCTCCCCAGGTCTTCACGTTCGCTCCCTCCCTCTAGTCAGCCTCGAACCAGGTCCGGCCCGCTCCCGTGCTCATCGAGCCAGCGAAGCAGCTGGCGGACGCTTCCCGTTGCCAGAGCCACGCAGGTATCCGCGGCGCCGTAGTAGAGATTGATCGCGTCGCCGTCGGCTCCGAGCGTGTAGCCACAGGGAAAGGCCACATAGCCCACGTCCCCTTCGCGCTCGTACGGCGCCTCGGGACCGAAGATCCACGAGTCGCCGCGCGAAATGCAGCGGTCCGGCTCGTCCAGCGCGAACAGCGCGACACCGAGTCGGTAGAGGCACCCGGCCGCCGTGTGGCGGACGCCGTGATAGAGCATCAGCCAACCTTCGGGCGTCTCGATCAGCGGGGGCGAGAGCCCGACCTTGTGCGCGTCCCACCACGCGCCCTTGCGGGCGTGTAAGACCGGCTTGTGATGTCCCCAGTTGCGAAGGTCCGGCGAGAACGAGACCCAGATGTGCGCCCCCGACTCAGTCATCGGGCGGTGGAGCAGCGCGAAATTCCCGTCGATGCGACGCGGCATCAACGCCGCGTCCTTGTCGTCCGGCTGCATCACCAGGCCAATGCGCTCGAAGTGGCGGAAATCCTCCGTCAACGCGAGTGCCACGCCCGGGCCACCCTTGCTGAAGGCGGTGTACGCGATGACGTACTGCCCGAGCTCCTCGACGAATGTGATCCGGGGATCCTCGATTCCCCACAGCTCCTCCGGATAGTTCTTGGGATCGGGTCGGAGCGTCGGCTCTTCGTCGATGATCCACCCGTCGATGCCGTTCGCCGACCGCGCTGCACACAAGTGCGAGTGTCCGCGGCGATCCTCGACCCTGCACAAGAGCAGTGTCATACCGTCAGCTTGCTTCGTCGCACCCGCGTTGAAGACGGTGTGGGCCGGATAGGGCCAGTCGGCCGCCGTCAGGATCGGGTTCTTCTCGTGGCGCTGGAAGAGCGTCTCGTAGCCGTGCTTCGAACTCAGGTCTTGGCCTCCCAGATCGTCGAGCCATTGGCGGCGATATCGCGCGCGCGCTCGGGATCTGCGCCGGCCCGATCCGCTGAACGCATTTCCAGCAGGGCGAGCAGGAAGGAGAGCGTCGATTCGGCGCCCTGATTCTCGTTCGCGCGATCCGCGTGGAGCCCGTCGCGGCAGCCGCCCGTCGTCGCGTCGTAGAGCGATTGCTGCAGGTGGTTCTGTCCGAGAAACCATTTGAACGCGCGGCGAGCGTGCTCCGCCCAGCGTCCCTCACCGGTGGCGCGCTGCGCTTCGAGACAGGCCGAGACCATCGCGCAGGCCTCCACCGGCTGGCCGTCGAATGCAGCCTTCGTCCCATCCCGCTCGTAGAAACCGTTCGAGCCGATGGGAGCGAAGTAGCCGTCCTCCGAACACTGGATCTCCGTCAGCCACTCGAGCGATCGCGCGCCCGCAGCGACCATCTCCGCGTGAGCCATCCGGGACCCGGAGACGAAGAGCGCCTGAGACAGGCGCGCGTTGCAGTACGTGACCCGGTCCTCGAACCACGGCCAATCGCTCGTGCTCGTCTTCCGAAACAGGTCGAGGAGGCGCTCCGCGAGCGTCGTGCGGATCGATTCCACGCTGCTGTCGCCTTGGAACGCGCGCAGATACTCGTCGATACCGAGCAGAGCGAACGCCCATGCGCGCGGGCTCGTGAACGCCTCGAGCGCTGGCAGGGCGGCGTGGAAGAGCTGACCCGCCAGGCTCTGCCTGCCCGGATCGACCGAACGCCCGACGACCGTCCCCAGCGCCCAGAGCGCGCGGCCGTGGCTGTCCTCCGACCCGCACTCGTCGACCCACCGTCGGGTGTAGGACATGAAGTTCCGGAACCGACCGAGATCCGGGTTGAACGCGTGGCTCACGAAGGCCAGGTAGCGCGACGCGAGCGCGCGCACGACCTTGGCGTCGGCGGTGCCAGCGTCCTCGACGAGCACCATCGCGATCAACGCTCGCGCATTGTCGTCGAGGCAATACCCGTCGTCGTAACGCGGGACGTTGAAGGATCCATGCTGCAACATACCCGTGTGGTCGGTCATGAGGCCCACGTACGCGAGGTCGATGTCGGGCAGCTCGGCAGGCCGCCTGGCGAGGGTCTTCGCCTGGAAGACCGTCCGAAGCCGGTCCGTATGCTCGGCACGCGCACGCTCGAAGCTCTGCATGTAGCGGCGCGCCACCGCGGGCCAGAGCATTTCCCGACCATGCGCCGCGGCCCGCTTGCAGAGGGCGAGCCGCTGCCCGTCATCACCGAG
>DATJZY010000164.1 GCA_035577985.1 Candidatus Eisenbacteria bacterium | reverse complement strand
CGCGATGCAGCGCACGGACGGCAATCTGACTGCCCTGGAAGCCTTCGTCCGCCAAGAGGACGCCCCATGACGAAGGACGACCGCGCGGTGTTCGGTCGGCATCTCATCGCGCTCGCCGAGACGTTCGCCGAACCGATGTCGAGCGCGCGTCTGTACGGCTACTTCGCCGCGCTCACCGAGTTGCCGCTGCCCGCTGTACTGCGTGCCATCGAGACGGCGCTCTCCACGGCGCGCTTCTTCCCGCGCCCCGCGGAGCTGCGTGAGCTCGCTGGAGTCGGTGCACCGGATGCCGGGTTGATCGAAACGCTCCTCGTAAGTCATCTGCGCCAAGCCGCTGGCGAGCAGCGACTTCCAGGCGACGCATTCCTGCGCTTGCTCATCGACCGTCTTGGTGGTCTCCGCCAGGTTGCCGACATGCCTAGCGGCGTACGCATTTCGGCACTCCGGTCGATCCTGCCGAGCGCGATCACGGCCGCGCGTATGCGTGGCCTCGCGCTCCCCTGCGAGGCGATGGACGCGCGCCCGGTTGAGCGGCGATCGCTAGACACGCAACCCTCGGCCCCGATCCCGGAATCGGGAGTATGCTCCACCGTGCCGACCTTTTTCCGCGGCGCCGATGACGAGAGGCCAGGGCTCCCTCGGGACGATGCCGGGACCGACGACTAGAGAACCTGCCGGTCCAGCGGAGACCGCAGACGGCGCGGGACAGCTGCATCCCGCACCGTACCTCTACGCCGAGGACCTGGCGCGCTTCACACCGTTCACCGTCGATGCGATCGCCCGAATGGTGGCCCGTGGCACGTTGAAGCTCGGCGTACACTGCTATCAGCCGCACGGCCGGCGCGGCCGGGTCATCTTCAAGTGGGCTGCCATCGTGTCGTTCATCGAAAGCGCTCGGCCCGCCGCGAATGACGTGGTAGAGCGCCGATGCGGGAAGGGACCCCTGGATGTCGAAGAGGCGACGAAGCGCCTACATCGGATGCTCCGTTGATGCGCAGGCGGGCGCGCTCCGATTGCGCTATCGATGGCATAAGAAGCAGCGGACCCACCGGCTGCATCTTGCGGACACGCCCGAGAACCGGGAAGCCGCCGAAAAGTTGAAACGGGTCGTCGCTGCGTGCGTGGGCGCCGGGCGCGATCCTCGGCCGGTACTCGAAGAGTGCCGGCAGGGCGAGAAATCTGAGGGCGGGACGGCCAACGCGCCTAGCGCTCTCACAATCAGCAGATACTACGAGCGCTGGGTTGCCACCAAGGTTCCACCGGAGGTACGGCGCGCGCAGGCGATCGACTACCGGCGACACATCCGAGGGTACGTCCTGCCTGCCCTCGGCGACCTTCCACTCGAGAGCGTGACCGCACGCGACATCCTGGGACTCCGGACTGAGCTTCGCCAGCGCGGGCTATCGCTGAAGTACGTCAAGAATATCCTGGCCGGCAGCTTTAAGGCGATGCTCCGAGAGGCCCGCTTAGTCGACCACGAACTCAGCCGCGATCCCTTCGAGGGCATCACCTGGCCTCGCGTCGAGGTTCCCGGGCCTGATCCCTTTACCCGTGACGAGCGGCAGCGCATCCTCGGCTGGTTCCAGGGCAAGCGATTCGGGTTTCATGTTGGCCTGGCGACCAATGGGCCGCGACTGAGGCCGCATCCCCACTTCCATGCGTTCGTTCACACCCTCTTCTGGACGGGGATGCGCCCCTCCGAGGCGGCGGCGCTCCAGTGGGGCGACGTCGACCTCGAGCGGGGCGTTCTTCAGGTTGTGCGCTCGCGCCACCTGTACGAGGATTCCGCGCCCAAGACCGAGCGCGCGCGCCGCACCGTCGAGCTTCTCCCCGAGACCGTGCGCGTATTGCGCGCCATTCAGCCGCTTCGGGCTATCCCTCAAACGCCAGTGTTCGTGAACACGAACGGTAGACCGCTTGAGCCGCGCGCGTTTCCACACTGGTACGCCTGCCTCCGTGCGCTAGGCATCCGCTCACGCGGCGTCTATTCGTGCAAGGACACCTACGTCTCAACGGTGCTCCCCCTGAAGCCCATTCCCTGGATCGAGGAGCAAACCGGCGTCGCGTACGTGACGCTCAAGAAGCACTACGGGCGTTGGATACCCCGTCCCGGAGTCGACCCAGCCTCGACAGAGCTCGAGCGGCTCGCGAAAGGGGCGGAATTGTGTACGCCGGACACAATTTCCCCTGCGCCCAGCTTTCGAGAAACCCTTGTCGGCTCTGGAGAAATCGCCGCAGGCGAGGAGTGCCGAGGAGGGGAATCGAACCCCTACACCCTTGCGGGCTGCGGATTTTGAGTCCGCCGCGTCTGCCAGTTCCGCCACCTCGGCGCGCCCGCGTACCTTAACGCCATCCCGTCGCCGGTGCCACCCCACGCAGCGCGCTGGGTTACTTCGGTAGGACACTAACCAGCTTGTCCAAGGGGCTTGGCGGGGGTCACGAGCCCGTGCTAGCTGGCTCGGAGGGGGTATCGCATCATGGCTCGCCGAAAGAGCGCTCCCGAAGACGTCGCCGATGAGATCTTGGTAAACCTCAACGCCCGCGTTCCGCGCAATCTCTGGCGGCGAGTTCGCCTCCAGTGTACGCGCGAGGGACGACTGCTTCGTACCTTCATCACCGAAGCGCTCGAAGAGCGCCTGCGCACGGAGCGACGTCGCGTTCGGAGTTGACGCCGTCAGGGCGTCGCGTCGCCGCTCTCTTCGGGTCCGCGGACACCCCGGTCCTTCGCGAGCGCGGGCGGAACGACCGCGGGCGCGGGTCGCTGCTCGATCTTCCGGATCGCGGCTTGCGCGAGGCCCCGCAGATTGTCGTCGTCCGTCTGCTTCGCGATCTTCTCGAGCGATGGGATGGCGGTCGGATCGCCGAGGTCGCCCAGGGCGAAGATCGCGCTGCCGCGCACGCTCGGGTCCATGTCGCGCGCCAGGAAGTCCATGACCGGCGCGGTCGCGCGCTTGTCGCCGATCTTTCCGAGCGCCGCCAGGATCCGCTGCTTGGTGGCGAGCGTCGTGTCGCGCATGAAGAGCTGTTGTACGAGCAGCGGCACCGCTTCCTTCACCCTCGCGTCGCCGATCACGTCGATCGACTTGATCCGGACGCTGAGGTTGGGGTCGCTCGCGCCCTTCAAGAGGTACTGCACCGCCTTCGGATCGTCGGCCGAGAGCCCGAGCCCCTCGATCCCCTCGAGACGCGTCTGAACGTCCTCGTCGTCGAACTTGCGGATCGCGTCGTCGAGCTTCTGCTGCTGGCGCGGCTTCTCGTAGCGATCCCGAAGCCTGGTCCGCCCGTCGTCCGGCGTCTGCGCCGCCGCCGTGCCAGCCCATGCCAGCATCGCGACCAGTACACCCGCAGCCCAGCGTCGGTACATCGACGGCGGAGTGTCGCCCATGGCCTGTGGGTTTGCAACCGACGTCGGATTTTTCTTCCGACGGCGCGGCGATTCTGGTAGAAGCGCGCCCACTCTCCGAGATGGTGCGATTCGAAGCAGGAAGCCGTCGCGCAGCGCTGGAAGGGATCGCGCGCATCCTCGATGCGGGCGGCCTCGAGGAGCTGTTCGACGGACCGGACGACGAGGCGCTCTTCCTCTATCATCTGCTGCACGAGGTCGCCCGCGGGCGCAGCTCGCCGTACTACTGGGAAATCTGCCGCACCGGCCGCCGTCGCAGCGTCACGCCGGAATACGTCGTCGATCGCGCGACAGTGCTGCTCGCATCGATCGAGGAGCGCCGCCGCACCGACATCTATCGGATCCTCGGCGTGCCACCCCTGGCGTCCGAGGAAGCGCTCCGGCAACGCTGGATCGAGGTCGCCAAGCAGGCGCATCCCGACGTCGGCGGCGACCCGGCGCACTTCCGCCAGGCGAAGGAGGCATACGAGATCCTGCGCGACCCGGCCCGCCGGGCGGAGTACGAGCGCTTCTGGCTGCGGGCGGTCGGGCCGATCGCTCGTCTGACCGACGGCGACGACGGCGTGCCGCCCGCGCCCGTCTCGTCGGGGATCGCCATGCGACAGCCCGAGCGGCGCGTGGTGATGGTGGCGAAGCGCACGGCGGCGCCGGAGCCGTCCCCGAGCGAGAGCGTGCGCGACCTCCAGGAGGCCACCACGCGCTTCGCCGAGGCGCGCGAGCACCTGGATCAGCATCTCGCGGCCGCGGGTCTCGAGGGCCTCGGCGCGACGCGCGAGCTCCTCGCCAAGGTCGACCAGCTGCTGGCCCCCGTCTCGCACGCCGACATCGTGGGAGCGCGGGCCGAGGTCGAGCAGGGGATCGCCCGGCTGGAAGCGCTGCGCACCGAGCTGGCGACGCTCGCCGACCTGAAGCGCCGGGTCGTCCCCCTTACATGAGGAGGAGCGGTGGGGGCCCGGCGGGTGGCTCCGTGCCGGCGGCGAGGGCGTCGTCCCATGCCGCGGTGGCTTCGAGGAGCGCGTCGACGTCGAGGATCGGGAGGACGCCGCGGCTGGCGGCGAGGCGATCGCGACCCTCGTGCATGAGGGTGCGCGCGCCGCGCGCGTTGCCGTGTGCGTGATGGTGTAGGGCGACGCCGATCTGGATCAACCCCTGGAGCGCCTGCCGCATCGGGCCGGTCGTGGTCTTCCAGACGGCCTCGAGCACCTCGTGCACCTCGAAGAAGAGGCGTTGGTTCCACAGGACGGCAGCCTGCGCGGCGGCCCGCTCGATCGCGCCGCCGGGCGCCGGACGGCCGCGATACACCTCGGCGGCGCGCAGTGCGCGCACCGCGTGGCGATGCGAAGCGTCGCGGTGTGGGCGGTGGACCTCCATGAGATCACCGTCGTCGTCGATCAGATGGAGCGCCGCGAGACGATGGCGCGCCGCGGGCGGGGCCTGCGACTGCGGACCCGCGAGCCATGCGAGCGCGGCGGCGTCGCCAGCGTCCTCGAGCGCGCCGATCACGAGCTCGGCGAGCGCGTTGCGGAGTGGAAGCGGAAGGCCTCTCGTGTGAGCGGTGGCCATGCGGGCGCCCTCGTGCTAGCAGGCGAGGCCGCCGTGCACCACGTGTACACCGCCCGCGTTCGCGTGTGCCACCACGAGCTCGACGCCTTCGGGCGGGTCTACCCGGCCGTGTACCTACGACATCTCACCACCGTCGCCGTCGACGCCAGCACCGCGGCGGGATTCGACGCGCGCTGGTACGCGACCAACGGCGTGCACTGGCTGGTGCGCCGCACGACCTTCGATCTCCACGCCCCGGCGACGGCGGGAACCGAGCTCGACATCCAGACGTGGGTCGAGGACTTCCGCCGCGTGCGCTCGCAGCGGCGCTACGCCATGCGGGCCGCCGACGGCGCCCCGATCCTCGATGCGGTGACCGATTGGGTCCTCGTGGAGACGGCGACCGGCAAGCTGCGACGCATCCCCGAGGAGGTCGAGCGCCGCTTCGGCATCGCGCCGAAGGGTGGAGCAGGAGGGCGCAAGCCGTGGTCCGCACCAGCCGCGCCGCCGGGCCCGCTGCGTACCCCGTACGCGGTGCGCTACACCGACCTCGACGCGCTCATGCACGTGAACAACGCCGCTTACCTCGACGTGCTGCTCGATGCGGGCCTCGACGTGCTCGCACGCGTGGGCTGGACGTTCGATCGGCTCCTGTCCGCCGGCGCAGCGCCGCTCTGCGTGCGGGGGGACATCGAGTATCTCGACATGGCCCGGTTCGGCGATCCCCTCGAGGTCGAGACGTGGTTCACGCCGTCGGCCCAGGAGCTCGGGGTGCACCAGCGTCTGGTGCGCACCGACGACGGCCGTGCGCTCGTCCAGTCGACGAGCACCTGGCGGTGGCTCGATCCGGCGACGCGCGCTGCCGTCGTGACGCCCGCCGGCCTCGCCGACGCCATCGGGGACGTCGCGGCGGCATGAGCGCGCCGGCGCGATCGCTGGCCGGCTCCGTCGGCGTCGTCACCGGCGCCTCGTCCGGCATCGGCGCGGCGACGGCACAGGCGCTCGCGGCGGCAGGTATGCGCGTCGTCGCCGGCGCGCGGCGCGGCGATCGCTTGCAGGCGGTGTGCGACGAGATCCGGGCCGCGGGCGGTGTCGCGGAGCCGGTGGTCGCCGACATGCGCGACGAAGGGCAGGTGACCGCGCTCGTCGACGCGGCCGTCACACGCTTCGGGCGCCTCGATACGCTCGTCAACAACGCGGGCACGGGCGTCGTGCGCCTCGTCGAGGAGGGCCGCGTCGAGGAGTGGCGATCGATTCTCGAGACGAACGTGGTCGGCACGCTCGTCGCCTGCCGCGCCGCGCTCCGGCACATGTTGCCGCGGGGACACGGCGACATCGTCAACATGACGTCGGTGTCGGCGGGCGAGGCGTGGCCCTACATGGCCGCCTACGCGGGATCGAAGGCCGCCGTGTACGCGCTCTCGCAGGCCCTGCGCCGCGAGGTCGCCCCGCGCGGCGTCCGTGTGATGACGATCGCCGTCCACAACATCGGGACGGAGTTCGGAACCAACTTCGACACCGACGTGCTGCCGGACGCGGTTCGGCGATGGCAAGCGCTGGGGCTCCTCAACCGCGAGGCGCAGCTCCTCGAGCCCGCGGACGTGGCGCGTGCCATCGTGTACATGATCTCTCAGCCCGACCCGGTGAGCGTACACGAGCTGGAAGTGCGCTCGCGGGCGAACTGATCGCCGCGACGCGGTTGCGCCGCGAGCAGCTCGCGGCATCGCGCCAGCCAGCGCAGGTGGGCCTCGGCGAGTCCGACGGCCGCCTCGTGCGCCACGCGACGCGTGAGCGAGTGCTGGCTGCCGTTGGCGTCGCTCTGCACGAGCGTCAGGTAGCGACGGTACTCGGCTTCCTGGCGCTCGAGCTGGACGACCAGGGCCGACGTACCGTGGCGCTCGGTGGCGAGCACGCGCACGATGATCTCGTCGCGCAGCGGCGGCGGCCACGACGGTCGCCGGGCAAGCCACGTGCGGAGTGCGCGCTCGCCCTTCAGCGTCAAACGAAAGAGCCGCCGCAGGCGCGCCCCGGTGGCGTCGTCGCGATGGCGGACGTGGCCCCGCCGCTCGAGCTGATGGAGCACCTGATAGACCTGACCCACGTTCGGGTGCCAGAACGGCCCGACGCGCGACATGAAGCGCTTGCGGAGCTCGTAGCCGTGCGCCTCGCCGTCGGCGAGCAGCGCGAGCAAGGCGTACCGTAGATGCATGGGCCCGTCCCCCCCTTCCGCGGAGCACGGAGCGAGGAACGTGCCAGGGACAGGGCGCCGCGCCACGGGCGGTACGGCGCGGCGTCGTGGAGCGCGCTTCACGATATTTTGCGTTGACGAGCCTGGTGGGGCGTGTGGTAGCAGAATGCCATGGCATGCGCCCTGCGCGTGGCGGGATTCCTCGCCATGTTGGTCCCCGCCGTCGCACAGGCGATCGTGATCGGCGGCGGGGGCAGCTCCAAGACCGACTGCCTGGTCGCGCTCGACGCCGCGGTCAACTATCCCCAGGACAATCCGAAGCGGTATCGGTGCACCGACGGCGACCCGTGCGACGCCGACGGCACCGTGAACGGCGTCTGCACGTTCGATCTCACGGTCTGCGCGAACAGCACGTACAACCCGCTCATCTGCACCCTCTCCGGCGTCGATTCGATCACGGTCGATCACGCCGTCGACAACGGCGACCGGAAATTCGACCCCGAATTCCAGGCCCTGCAGAACCGCATCAACAGCGCCATCGTCGGGCCGAACGACCCGCCGGCGCTCGACCCGGACACCTGCACCCTGCCGAGCGAGTTCATCATCCCGGTCATCGGCCCGCTCGCCGGGAACGTCTGCAAGCGCGGCAAGAAGGAGGTGAAGCTCACCTCCTATTCCACCTTCCAGCTCGGCGTGCAGCGCAAGGACCGCGACAAGCTGAAGATGGAATGCGAGCCGGCGCTGGCGGGGTGCGACCCGATGGTGCTCTACGCAGGCACGTTCGACCGCATCCAGAAGCAGGTCTTCGACAAGACCTGCGCCGTCAGCGGCTGCCACGACTCGCAGAGCCAGCAGAGCGAGCTGCTGCTCGAGGGCGACGCCGCCTACACGAACCTCGTGGACGTGACGCCCCACAATCCCGTCGCCGCCGCGCTCGGCTGGAAGCGCGTGAACGCAACCGCGGCCGACCCGGCCACGAGCTATCTCTTCCACAAGCTGACGGGCGACCTGCCCGACGACAATGGCAACCTCGGCGTGCGCATGCCGTTCGGCCAAGGCGCGCTCGACGACCTGTTCGTGGACATCATCAGACTCTGGATCGAAGCGGGCGCACCCCAGACCGGGTGGGTGGCCGGTACCTTCTAGGAGGAGGATCGGATGGGCGACGAAAATACGGTCCTGGACGAATCGTCGGCGCGACACCTGCTCCGTCGCACGGGATTCGGCGCGCTCCCGAAGGATCTGCTGAACTTCACGGGCAGAACCCGAGGCGAGGCGGCGGATCTCCTCCTGGCCTTCCGGCCGAAGGGCTTCAAGCCGGCCGGCGCGGACTTCGAGGGCGGACACAACAAGTGGGTGAAGTACCTGGTGAAGACCCACTTCCCGCTGCAAGAGAAGCTGGTCCTCTTCTGGCACGACCACTTCGCGACCGGCTACTCGAAGGTCCTCAACATCAAGCGGATGGCGCTCCAGAACCGGACCATTCGCCTGAACTGCAAGGGCGACATGCGCGTCCTCGTGAAGGCCATGAACAAGGACGCGGCCATGATCGAGTGGCTGGACACGGTCCGCAACCACAAGGCCACGCCCAACGAGAACTACGCCCGCGAGCTGCAGGAGCTGTTCACGCTCGGCGTCCTCGATTTCAACGGCAATCCCAACTACCAGCAGACCGACATCGTCCAGATCGCACGGGCGTTCACCGGCTGGACGTACGACGGCGACTCGAGCGTCGTGTCGTTCGACGACGGGGAACACGACTTCTCGAACGACTTCCCCTCGCGCGGCACCAAGCAGATCTACGGCGTCGGTGCCCAGTTCCGCTTCGACCAGCCCGAGGGCGAGACCGAGATCGACCAGGTGACGGACATCATCTTCCGCCACACCGACACCAGCGGCCAGAACACGGTCGCGCGCCGCACGACGCGGCGCCTGCTCGAGTTCTTCTGCCACGGCGGCTGGGCCACGCCCGACGCCACCATGATCGGCATCATCGACAACGAGCTGATCGCGCCGTCGAGCTTCGACACCACCTTCGTCATCCAGGACATCCTGCGGGCGATCTTCGTCCACGACGTCTTCTATCAGCAGGACGCGCGCGTCGCGGTCACGCCGTCGGTCAAGTGGCCGACGGATTTCCTCGTGAGCACGCTGCGGCTCCTGCGCATGAAGCTCAAGGGGAAGGATCAGGTCCTCGAGGGCGGCGACTTCCTGCGCGTCCTGGACCACCTGACGAACATGGGCCAGGTGTTGCTCGATCCGCCGAGCGTCTTCGGCTGGAACTGGGAGAACTCCTGGATCAGCAGCGCGACGCTCCTGGCGCGCTATGCCTTCGCGCGCGACCTCACGGGTGCGCGCGGCGGCGGCGCCCGCTTCAAGCCGGAGAAGCTGATGGATCTGGGCCTCACCGACCCCGGCGACATCGTCGACGCGGTGACGGCCATCCTGGGCGTCAAGGACGACCTGAGCTCGGGCGACCGCGACGCGCTCGTCGACTATCTGGGTGGGCCGGCCGCATCGCTCGATCTCAACGACTTCGACACCCGGAACGAGAAGCTGCACGGGCTCTTCGCGCTCGTGATCCAGTCCCCGATCTATCAGGTGCACTGAGGCGAGGGGGGAGAACCGACATGGCGATCACTCGACGACAGTTCATCAAGCGAACCGGTCTCGCGACCGCGGGCGCCTACTTCGGCCCGAGCCTCTTCGGCAACCCCTTCGTGCGCCAGGCGATGGCGCAGACGATCGGCGACCGCTACTTCATCGTGATGTTCCTCGACGGCGGGAACGACGGCTTCAACACCGTCGTCCCGTACGGCAGCGGGGTCCTGCGCACCGCCTACACGGGGTATCGCAACACGGGTGGCGGCGGGCTGCAGCTCTCGACCAACGATCTGAACGGCTCGACGCTCGGCACGGGCGGGACGCTCATCGGGAACGATCCCAACACGGGCGCCCAGCTCGCGCTGCACCCCGGGTTCGGCGGGTTGAGCGGCGTGTCGGCGGGTGCCGGCGGCTTGAAGGCCCTCTACGACCTCGGCGAGGTCGCGGTGATCCAGGGCTGCGGCTACCCCTCGTACAGCCTGTCGCACGAGGAGTCGCGCGGCATCTGGCAGTCGGCCAATCCGTTCGGGCTCGGGGCCTACAGCGGCACCGGCTGGGTGGGCCGTCACCTGGAGGGTGAGTACACCGGCGCCGACATTCCCGCGGTGAACATCCAGAGCTCGGTCGCGCCGGAATTCCGCCAGTCGGTCACCAGCGTGCTCGCCGTCAACCGGCTGCGCGACTTCGGCTTCCCGTACGACTACGACTATCCCGGCGACAAGAACGACAAGAACGCCGCGTTCACGAGCCTGTACACCAACGCGGAGTCGGGTCCGCTCGTGTACATCGGGAGCAGCGGCAACGCGACGTTCGCGAGCACCAACAGCTATCCCCAGCTCCACACCCTGTACGAGAACGCGCGCGGCTCGTGGAGCGATCTCTACGACACGGTCGACCGCAGCACGGCGCGGGACCTGCGCGAGATCGCGAAGGTCATCTACGGCGTCGCCAACGGCCTGCCGGCGAGCCAGCCGGTCGCCGCCCGCTTCTTCCAGCTCTCCAACGGCGGCTACGACACCCACTCCGACCAGGGTGCGGTCGACCCCGACGGACAGCACTTCCAGCTCCACGGCGAGGTCAGCTCCTCGATCAAGGTGTTCCGCGACGACCTCGAGAACATGGGCGTGTGGGACAAGACCTGCATCCTCATCTACAGCGAATTCTCGCGGCGCATTCCGCAGAACGACAACGGCACCGACCACGGCTCGCAGGGGCCCATGTTCGTGATCGGCGGGAAAGTGAACGGCGGCGTCTACGGCAACCACCCGAACGTCAACGACCTCGACAACGACGAGAACACGCGCTACCGGCAGGACGCGTACGGCGGCTACCGCTCCACCGACTTCCGCGACGTCTACGGCACGGTGCTGAAGCACTGGGTGAACATGGCGCCGGCCGACGTGTCGGCCCTGCTCCCGATCGACACCGGAAGCGCCAACACGCGCTGGACCGTCTCGAACTTCGACCTCACCCGTCCGGTGGGCGGCGTTCCGCTGTTCCAACCATGATATAGCGGCGGCGCTGCAGCTCGCCGACTACTACTTCCACGACCCGCGGCTCGCGCTGGTCCCGATCGAGCACCTGTCGGAGACGGGAGCGAGCCCGGAGTTGGCCGCGCTCCTCGGCGAGCGCGCCGGCTGGTCGCCGGCGCACGTGGACCTCTTCGACCAGGCGTGGCGCTTGTATTGGGAACGCTGCGCCGACCTCGCTCGGCGCACGCGGACGTGGCCGGCGCCGCGCCGCCGGCACGTGGCCGTCGTCACGCAGCCCGAGGCGGTCCGTCCCTACGTCCAGCTCCTCAACACGAGCGCCTGGCTCGTCTACGCGTGCGACGTCGATCCCACCGTCTCGCATCCCGAATTCCTCGCCTACGTGCTCGCCGTGGGCGATCGGATGGCTTTGACGGGGGAGGTCGCTCCCGCAGCCGTGCACGCGGGCGCCTGGTGGCTCGAGCGGACGGACGAGGAATGCGCGGCCTTCTCCTCGGCGGCGGCGCGCTCGACCCGACCGGACGCGGCTGCGTTCCTCGCGGTGGCGGACGCGCTCCCGTGGCTGCGGCGTCTGCACCACGAGACGCTGCGCACGCCGGTGCTGGTCGCGCCCGAGCGGCCGGTGCCGGGAACGGGCCTCCTCGTGCCGGCGTCGCTCGAAGAGGAGCCGGTGCGCCTCGTCGCGCGCTGGCGGGAGACCGCCGAGCGGACGCTCGCCCGCTATCACGCGTCCTGGCGGCGGCGCGCCCCGAAGCTGGTGGCGGATCTCTGCGACTGGCTCGCCACGACGCGCCCGCGTCTCGTCGTGACGGCCGAGCGCGGGCGCATCGTGTGGGATCCGGACGCGCCCGACCGGCTGGGCGCGCTTCGCAGCGAGCTCAAGCGCGCCGATGCGGTCGCCGCCGCGCGCATCCGCCACGACCTCGAACGGATCGCCTCGATCGGCGAGCGCTTCTTCGCCGCGGTGGTCGATCCGTCGACGCTGCCGCCGCCGGCCCCGAACACGTTCCAGACGGGCTACACCTACCTGTACTCGGACCGGCACGTGATCGCGTACAACCTCGACGAGCCGGGTATGGAACGCCTGCAGGGGCCGGCGCTGCCCTACGAGCACGCGATGGTCGGCGCGCGCACCGCCCACGAGTGGGCGCACCTGGCGGACACGGCGGGCTACGTGCGCCGCGTCGCCGCGCCCGACGACTGGGCGGCGCTGCGCGCCGAGTTCGCCGCCCTGATCGAGGACACGATCGCGCAGGCGCCGGCAGCCGTGCGGCGCGCGACGGCCGCCGATCTCGCCGCCCTCAGCGATGGCAGGCCGCTCGGCGTCGCCCTCGGGCGCGTGCTGGTGACCCGCATGCCCGACTACCGCGCGAACCTGGTGGCGCGCGGCCTCATGACCGACGTCGAGGCGGAGACCTACGTGCGCCACAACGTTCGCACGCTGCGCGGCGAGTACCCGCCGGCCGGGATGTGGCGGTTACTGCTGCGTTACATGTTCGAGTACCAGTATCTCCAGCCCGCGCTCGGCCTCACGCGCATGGAGGATCCGCGCGCGTACTTCGTCCATAGCACTGGCCTGGTGGACGACTTCTTCGCGCCCGGGATCGTCGACGAGGCGCGGTTCGACGCCCTCGCCGGCGTGGTAGCACGCCTGTGCGCCTGCTACGCGATCGACCCGGAGAAGCTCCGCTTCGCATGACAGCGCCCGTTCGGATCGGTAGAATCCGTGCGTGCGGCTTGCCGCCATCGACCTCGGCTCGAACTCGGTGCACATGGTGGTGGCCGACGTCTCGCCGGACGGCCGCATCCAGGTCGTCGATCGCGTGAAGGAGATGGTCCGCCTCGGCAAGCGGGCCTTCACGACCGGCGCCCTCGGCAAGGAGACCACCGAGCTCGCGGCCCGCGCGGTGACCACCTTCGGCCGACTCGCCCGCGCCCGTCACGTCGTCCGGCTGCGCGCGGTCGCGACCAGCGCGGTGCGCGAGGCTCGCAACGGGGCCATGTTCATTCGCCGGCTGCGGCGGGAGACGGGCCTCCCGATCGACGTCATCTCCGGGCTCGACGAGGCACGGCTCATCTTCAAGGCCGTCCGCCACGCGATGGGCCTCGAAGGGGGGCCGCACCTCCTGATCGACGTCGGCGGCGGCAGCGTCGAGCTGACCCTCGCCGAGGAGGGGCGCCCCCTCTGGATGCGCAGCGTTCCCCTGGGTGTCGCGCGGCTCTCCGAGCGCTTTCTCACCAGCGACCCGCCGACCGGGCGCCAGGTGCGCCAGCTCGAGCGCCATCTCGAGCGGACCATCGGCGACCTGCTCGATCGCGCCCGGCGCCGGGGCGTCGTCGGCGCGATCGGGACGTCGGGGACGATCAACACCCTCGTCGCCATGGCGCGGGCCGCCCGCGGCGAGGACGTCGGACGGCTCCACGGCGCCGACGCCACCCCACAGGAGCTGCGCCAGCTCCGCCGCAAGATCGTGTCCGCCCCCGCCGACAAGCGAGCGGAGCTGCCGGGCATGGACACGAAGCGCGTCGATCTCATGCCAGCCGCGGCCGTCCTACTCGACTTCATCCTGTCGCGCTCGGGGGTCTCGGAGCTGCGCGTGTGCAGCTGGGCGCTGCGCGAGGGGGTGCTCCTCGAGCTCGCGCGCGTGAACGGCGCGTCGGCCAGCGTGCGGGTCGGACGCCGGCGATCGATCACCGCGCTCGCGCACCACTACGCCGGCGACAACATGCACGGACGCCAGGTCGCGCGGCTCGCGCTCGCGCTCTTCGACGCGACGGCTCCCGCGCTCGGGCTGTCGCCGTCGAGCCGCGAGCTGCTGGAGTACGCGGCGCTCCTGCACGACATCGGGCACGCGGTCGATCATCACCGCCATCAGCGGCACTCGTACTACCTCATCCGCAATTCCGAGCTGCTCGGCTTCGAGCCGGAAGAGATCGACGTGATCGCGCTCGTCGCACGCGGCCACCGCAAGCAGGTGCCGCGCGTGTCCGATCCGGAGCTCGAAGCGCTGCCCGGATCGAAACGGAAGGTTGTGCGAGGACTTGCCGCTCTGTTAAGAGTTGCTGACGCACTGGACCGGACCCATTTCGGTGTGGTCAAACGCCTGGACGTCTCCCGGGCGGGCGGCCGTCTGTACATCGGGGTCGACGCAGGCGGGGAAAATGCGGAATTAGAGCTGTGGGCCGCCGAACGACGACTCGACCTGCTCTCGCGCCTGCTCGACCGTCCGGTCGTGCTCCGCACCCTGTCTCCCTCGAAGCGCGTCGCCGCACGTCGAGCTTCCTGAGCGCCACCGGCAAGGGTCGCATCGTCCTCACGAAGCCGCACCCGTATCCGGGACGGCTGATCGCGGTCGAGGGCATCGACGGTTCGGGCAAGTCGACACAGCTCCTCCTCCTCGAGCGCTGGCTCATCGCGCAGGGCTATCGCGTCCACTTCACGGTCTGGAACTCGTCGCCGCTCGTGCGCCGGTCGATGAAGCGCGGCAAGAAGAAGGACTTCCTCACGCCCACCACCTTCAGCCTGCTGCACGCGGTCGACTTCGCCGATCGCCTGACCTACCAGATCGTGCCGCCGCTCAAGGCCGGCATGATCGTGCTCGCCGATCGCTACGTGTACACGGCCTTCGCGCGCGACGTCGCGCGAGGCGTCCATCCCGACTGGGTGCGCGCCGTCTATCGCTTTGCGCCACGGCCGGACCTCACCTTCTATTTCCGCGTCCCGATCGAGGTCTCGCTCGAGCGGCTCCTCGCCGGGCGCACGAAGCTCAAGTACCACGAGGCCGGCATGGACGTCGGGCTGGCGGCCGATCCGACCGAAAGCTTCCGCCTCTTCCAGAGCCGCGTGCTCGACAACTACGACAAGCTGACCGCGGAGTTCCGCCTCCGCGTGCTCGATGCCGCGGGCGACATCCCCTCGCAGCAGAGGATCGTCCGCAACGACGTGGAACAGATGCTCGAGAGCTATGACGGCCCTCGCGTGGAGCAACCCCCCTATGTCCGCCCGCGCCGCGAAGCCCGGTAAGTCCTGGTTCGGCCACGGCCTTCCCTACATGACGATGGGCTCGCTCCCGGGCCACTTGATCGTCATCGAGGGGACCGACAGCGTCGGGCGCTCGACCCAGATCGAACGCCTCTCGCCGTGGCTCGAGCTCGAGGGCTACGCCGTCAGCAACACCGGGTGGACGCGCTCGCCGCTGCTCTCCGAGACCATCAACGAGGCGAAGGCCGGTCACGAGCTCACCACGACGACGATGAGCCTGCTCTACGCCGCCGACTTCGCCGATCGCGTCGAGCATCAGATCATTCCGGCCCTCAAGGCCGGCTTCATCGTTATCGCCGATCGCTACATGTACACGGTTTTCGCGCGCAACGCGGTCATGGGCATGGACGCCGAGTGGACCCGGCAGCTCTTCGGCATGGCGCTCGTTCCCGACCTGGTGCTCTATCTCGAGATCGACGTCGAGCACCTGATTCCGCGCGTGCTCGAGGGCAAGGGCATGGACTACTGGGAGTCCGGAATGCACCTGGCCCTCGGGAGCGACATCTTCGATTCGTTCACGCGCTATCAGACCCAGCTGATCGAGGAATACAATCGGCTCGGCCGCCACTACCACTTCACGAACGTCGACGCGCGCCGCTCGATCGACGAGATCCAGACCGACCTGCGCACCCACATCTCGTCGTATCTCCAGCGCAGCCGCGAGCGCGAGGCCCGGCGGACCCGGGCGTCGCTGCGCGCGAGCGACGGGCGCGCGCGACGGGGCTGATCGTGGGTGGACGACGGGCCGCGAAGCGCCCCCGCGTATCGGGTGACGATCCGGTCGGCGCCGTCGCGCGCGACGCGATCGCCTACTATCTCCAGGCGCTGCAACGCCAGACGGCCGCCGCACGTGCCGGGCGCGTCGAAGGGGTGCACCAGCTCCGGGTCGCGACGCGACGGCTGCGGGCGGCGCTCGCGCTCTTCGAGTCCGCGCTGCCGCGCCGCGCGGCCAAGTACGCGAGCGAGGAGCTGGCGTGGCTCGGGCACACGACCGGCCCCGTGCGCGATCTCGACGTGCTCGCCGCGGCGGTCGCGAAGCAGGGGCGGCGGCTCATGGCCGACGGCGCGCCGGCGACCGTGCTCATGCGACACGTGCGCGAGCAGCGCGCCGCCGCCCATGCGATCCTCGTCGACGCGCTCGACGCGCCTCGCATGCGGCGGCTCGTGGGGCGCCTCACGGCTCTCGCGGGATCCGCGACGCCGAAGGGCGCCGGCACCCCCTGTCGCACGGCGGCGCCGGCGCTCATTCGTCCGCTCATCCGCTCGGTGCGCCGCGCGGGACGCGGCCTCGAAGAAGACGCGTCGGCCGAGGAGCTGCATGTGCTCCGCGTGCGGGCGAAACGGCTGCGCTATGCGCTCGGCTCGCTCGACGGGCTCGGCGGTGCGAAGATGCAGACGCTCACCAAGCGCCTGACCGAGCTCCAGGAGCTGCTGGGCGAGCAGCGCGACGCCGTCAGCCAGCGGGTCTGGCTGCGCGCCGAGGCGGGCGCGTTCGCCGGCGAGCCCGAGACCCTGCTCGCCATCGGCGCGCTGTGCGAGATCCTGCGGCGCCGCGCGCGGCGGCTCGCGCGGCGTGTCCCCGCGGCCCGCGATCGCGTCACGCGCCGCAAGCTCGTCGCGGCCGTGCTCCGCGAGCTCGGCGCCCCGACCGAGTTCCGGCACGCCGCATGAAGCTCTACCTCCTGCGCCACGGGATCGCCGAGAACGCCGCGCCGGGTGGGACCGACCGCGACCGGCACCTGACCCCGCGCGGCCAGCTCCGCATGCGGCGCGCGGCGATCGGCCTGCGCCGGCTCGTGGCGCGTCTGGACGCACTCTACACGAGCCCGTATCCGCGTGCCGCCGAGACGGCGGCGATCGTCGCCGCGGTGATGCCCCGGGGCCTCAAGCCGCAGGAGCTCGACGCACTCGCACCGGACACGTCGGCCATCGACATCGTGCGGGCCCTGCGCACGATGCGGCGCGAACGCGTCATGCTGGTCGGGCACGAGCCGAGCCTCTCGTCGGCGGCCTCCCTCCTCCTCACCGGATCGGCCGACGGGGTGCGCATCGAGCTGAAGAAGGGCGGCTGCATCGCCATCGCCCTGCGCGCCCCCGCTCCGCGCGCCGCCGTGCTCGAGTGGGTCGCGACCCCGCGCGCGATGCGGCGTCTCGGTCGCACGTCCACGAAGGCGTGAGATCTTGACTCGCGGCCGGTCGCGTGAGACGGCCGCGTCGTGGACCGGGACAACCTGCTGCTCCTCATGGACCGCAACATGCAGGAGATGTATCGCGAGATGGCGCGCTGGACGCCGGGCGGCTTCGTCGTCGAGCGCGGTGGGCTCGTCATGGTCGGCGCGCCGCTCGGCACGGTCGTGACCAACATGGCGATCGTCGCGGGACCGACCGACGTCGACACGATCCGCTGCGAGACCGAGCGCGTCTACGGCACCGCGCTGCCGTTCTCGATCCACACGCGCGCGCACGCCGACGTCGCCCTCGAGGCGGCGCTCGTGGCGGGCGGCTATCACGAGATCGCCTCCACGCCCGGCATGGTCGTGCGTCCCGGAGAGTGCCGGCCGGGCCCAGCACCCGACGAGCTCGACGTGCGTCCCGTCGTCGACGACGCGAGTCGCGCGGCCTACGCGGAGGTGATGGCAGAAGCCTACGCGACCTACGGCTCACCCGAAGAGTCGACGCGGTCCTACTTCGCACGTCTCGAGTCGGTGGCGAGCGAGACGACGCAAGCCTACCTCGGGTTCGTGGACGGCAGCCCGGTGTCGGGCGCGACCCTCTACCTCTCGCACGGCATCGGCGGCGTCGGCTGGGTGGGAACGCGGCCCGGCGCGTTCGGCCGCGGCTACGGCACCGCGCTCACCCGGCGCGTGGTCGACGAAGGATTCCGGCGCGGCGTACCGCTGCTCAATCTCCAGGCGTCGCCGATGGGCGCGCCCGTGTATCGGCGGATGGGGTTCGCGACGCCGACCCACTACCGCATGTTCATTCGCGTCGCCTAGGCCGCCACCATCACCTGGTGCGCCCGCGGCGAGGCGATCGTGCCGACCGTCTTCGCGAACTCGTCGGACGACACCACCTTCTGGGAGCGCGCCTCCTCGCGCATCACGTCGGAGAGCGAGAGCAGCCCCACGAGATGACCCGCGTCGTCGACCACCGGAAGCCGGCGCACCCGCGCCGCCGCCATCTGCTTCAGCGCGTCCTTTACGGACTGGTCCGGAGTGCAGGTGTGCACGACCCGGCTCATGGCGATCGAGACCGGCACCTCCGTCAGTGGGCGCCCCTGTGTGTACGCGCCCATGCACGCATCGCGATCGGTCACGACGCCAACGACGCGCTCGCCGGCCTCTTCCGGAACCGTCACCGGCACGATGCCGCAATCGCGCTCCCACATGATCTGGGCCGGGACGTTGAGCGAATCGTGCTCGCGACACGTGGCGACGTTGCGGCTCATCAGTTGTTCGACCCGTTCGGGCTTCATGCTCGGATCTCCTTTCACTCGGTCGAATTGGCGGCCGTGCGGCGCGGCGCCCAGGTGGCGAAGAGGCTGTTGTCGTCGGACCAGGCGTAGGTGGCGCGGCCACCGCGCAGCTTCTGCAGCTCGCGCACGATGCGATGTGCCAGCTTCTGGGACGTGGTGAGAACCTCCAGCCCGTCGCGGTCACGCTCGACCGAGACCACGCGGCGCTCGGGCTGGGTACGCATGGCGCGGGCGGCCACGTTGTGGATGCGGGCGCGAACGAGCGCCTCCTGCGTCGGCGACATCGGCCCACGGATCAGCACGCGCCCGAAGTACTGCCCCTCGCGGGCCAGCCTGCACGCGGGACAGACGACCCACCGCACGCGATCGAGCAGCGCGGAGCCGACCGAGCCCCGGCGCCACACGCGGCGCGTGAAGACGGCGCCGCAGCGCTCGCACGCCGCCGGCTCGCGGAGCCGCCCGCCGCTCCGCTCGGCGGCCCGCGCCTTCCCGGTCGAGGACTGGCTGCGATTGAGGCTCCGGATGAGTCCTTTTGTCTTCGCTGACGACATAGCCGCGTCCTCGAAAGCAGCGCGCGTGCCATAGCTGGCGCCTTCGAAAGTCGATGGCGGCCTCCCATTGCCGGCAACCGGGACTGGGGATAGTCCCGGGGATGGGAAAGGCCACAGGCCTGGTCCCCGAGATCGCCTGGCACGATCGCTGCACGACTTCGAATCATGAGACTTCGCCGACTTCTGGTGCCCCACGATCTCTCGACCCACGCCGACCGGGCGCTGAAGGTGGCTGCCGGCCTCGCCGGGCCGTCGGGGAAGCTGCTGGTCCTGCACGTGGTCGTTCCGATCGTCCCGATCGCGGACATGAGCGCGGCAGGCGGTTTCTACATTCCGCTCGGCGATCTCGTCGCGAGCGCCAGGAAGCATCTCGAGCGCGTCGTACGTCGTGTCGGCGGGCGAAGAGGGCCGAAGATCCGGATCGAGGTCGTCGCGGGCGATCCGCATCGCCGCATTTTGGACGAGACTCGCGGCATGGATGCCATCGTCATGTCCACGGTGGGACGCACCGGCCTGTCCCACCTGGTGATGGGGAGCGTGGCGGAACGGGTGGTGCGACACAGCCCGATCCCGGTGCTCACGCTTCGGCCGGACGTCGCACGGCGCGCGGGTCGCATGCGTCCCACCCCGATCCGCCGCCGTGCCGCGCGCCGGCGCTGAGCCGGCCATCTTTGCGTCGGTGACCGCCGTCGTGGTCACATGACGACGCATGGCCCGCGCGCGCACGATCCGCTTCCTCGGTGCGGCCGGTACGGTCACCGGGTCGAAGCATCTGGTGACGATCGACGAGGGCAGCGTGCTCCTCGATTGTGGCCTCTTCCAGGGGTTGAAGGCCCTGCGCCTGCGCAACTGGCAGCCGCACCCGTTCGATGCCGCGCGCCTTCGCGCCGTCGTCCTCAGCCACGCGCACTTGGATCACTGCGGCGCCCTGCCGCTCCTCGTGCGAGCCGGGTTCAAGGGGCCGATCCATTGCACGCCGGGCACCAAGGATCTGGTCGAGGTGATCCTCCTCGACGCTGCCCACCTGCAGGAGGAGGAGGCGGAGATCGCCAACCGCTACGGCTACTCGAAGCACACGCCGGCGCTGCCGCTCTACACGACCGACGACGCGAAGGCGGCGCTCGGGCTGCTCCAAATGCACGCGTACGGGCAGCCGTTTCGCGTCATCGACGCGATGAGCGCCGTGTACCATCGCGCGGGGCACATCCTCGGCGCCGCGACCGTGACGCTGGATCTCGAGCGACCCCCGCGGCGCCGCCTGGTCTTCTCGGGCGACCTCGGCCGCTGGAACCGTCCCATCATTCGCGACCCCGAGCTGGTGAAGGACGCCGACGTGCTCCTCGTCGAATCGACCTACGGCGATCGCGTGCACACGCCCGATCCCGAAGGGGCGCTGGCCCGCGTCGTCCGCGAGGCGGCCGCGCGCGGCGGCGCGCTCATCATCCCGGCCTTCGCCGTCGGGCGGACGCAGGAGCTCATCTGGACGCTGCGCCGGCTCGAAGAAGCCGGTACGGTTCCGTCGTTGCCGGTCTTCGTCGACAGCCCGATGGCGATCAACGTGACGGAGATCTACTGCCGGCATCCCGAGGATCACGACCTCGACATGAAGCTCCTGGCCGACGCGACGCATTCTCCGCTCCGGTGCCGGGAGTATCACCTCGTCCGGACGGCGGAGGAATCGAAGGCGCTCAACGCGCGCGAGGGCCCGTTCATCATCATCTCGGCGAGCGGCATGGCGACCGGCGGGCGCGTGATCCATCATCTGAAGGCACGTCTTCCCGACGAACGTACCACCGTTCTGCTGCCGGGGTTCCAGGCGGCCGGCACCCGCGGGCGTGCCTTGCACGACGGCGCGCGCGAGGTCCGGATCCACGGCACGAGCGTCCCGGTGCGGGCCACGATCGTCACGCTCGACGGCTTCTCGGCGCACGCCGATCGCGACGAGATCCTGCGCTGGCTGGGTGGATTCGAACGCGCACCAAGAGAAGTCCTCGTCGTGCACGGCGAGCCGCAGGCCTCCGACTCGCTCGCGGCCCTCTTGCGTGCGCGGCTCCGCTGGAACGCGCGAGTCGCGCAGGACGGCGAGACGGTGACGCTTGCGTGATGGACATGCTCGGCCCCGACTCACCGGCCGTCCGGCTCGCCGTCGCGCTCGGCGTCGGGCTCCTCATCGGGCTCGAACGCGAGCGCCGCAAGGGAACCGGACCATCGCGCGGTGCGGCCGGCGTCCGCACCTTCGCCCTCGCCGGGGCGGCGGGCGCGCTCAGCCTGGGCGTCGGCGGCGAGGCCGTGCTCGCCGCGGCGGCGTTCTTCCTGGCGCTGCTGGCGGCGCTCGCGTACCGGCGGACGGCGGCGTCGGACCCGGGTCTCACGACCGAGATGGCGCTGCTGACCACGCTGCTCTTGGGGGCGCTCGCCATGCGGCAGCCGGCGCTCGCCTCGGGCGGCGGGGTGGCCGTGGCCATCGTGCTCGCCTCGCGACAGCGGCTGCACCGCTTCATCCGGGGCGCGCTCACCGAACAGGAGCTGCACGACCTCCTCCTGTTCGCCGCCGCCGCTCTGATCGTCCTCCCGCTGACGCCCGATCGCGCGCTCGGCCCGTACGCCGTCCTGAACCCCCGCACCCTCTGGCGCCTGGTCGTCCTCGTGCTCGGCATCCAGGGCGCGGGACACATCGCCGTGCGCGCCCTGGGCGCGCGCTTCGGCCTCCCCGTGGCGGGGTTCGCGTCGGGGTTCGTCTCGAGCTCCGCGACGATCGCGACCCTGGGCGCCCGGGCGCGCAAGCATCCGGCGCTCACCCGCGCCGCCGTGTCCGGCGCGGTCCTCTCGACCCTCGCCACGTTCGTGCAGATGGTCCTCATCCTGTGGGCGGCGTCGACCGCCGTGCTGCAGGCGATGGCGTGGCCCCTCGCGTTCGGCGGCCTGGTCGCCGCCGCCTACGGAGCCGTGTTCGCGGTGCGCGGATCGCATCCCGTCGCCGGCGACCGCGGCAAGCCGGGACGCGCCTTCGAGCTGCGGACGGCGCTCGCCTTCACGGCGACGATCTCGATCGTCCTCGTGGTCGCGGCCGCGCTCGACGATGCGCTCGGAGAGCGCGGCGTGCTGGCGGCCGCCGCCGCGGCAGGGTTCGCCGACACGCACGCGGCTGCGATCTCCGTCGCATCGCTCGCGAACGTCGGGCGGCTCGACGCGGCGGGCACCGTCCTGCCCATCCTTGCGGGGCTCAGCACCAACACCGTCACGAAGATCGTCCTCGCGACCACCGCGGGCGGTTCACGCTTCGCGTGGGAGGTCGTGCCCGGCCTGGTCGCCGCGGTGGTGGCAGCCTGGGCCGGAGTGCTGGTCCACCTCGCGCGCTGATCGGACGGCTCACGGCTTCACGGCGACCTTCAGCACGCCGTCGCGCCGCTCGCCGAAGAGCTCGTAGCCCTCGACGATCCGATCGAGCGAGACCTGGTGCGTGAGCAGCGGCGTCAGATCGAGGCGACCGTGCTCGACCAGCGCCATCAGACGTCGCATGCGGTCCTTCCCCCCGGGGCACAGGGTCGTGACGAGGCGATGATCGCCGATGCCGGCCGCGAACGCGTCGTAGGGCAGCTCGAGCTTGCCGGAATAGACGCCGAGGCTCGAGACCGTCCCGCCCGGCCGCAGGCAGCGGAGGGCGGTCTCGAAGGTCTGCTGCGCGCCGAGCGCCTCGATCGACACGTCCGCGCCGCCGCCCGTCAGCCGCTTCACCTCGGCCACCACGTCGACGGCCCGGTGGTCGAGCACCACGTCGGCGCCCATGCGGCGTGCCATCGCGAGCCGTGCCTCGTCACCGTCGACGCCGATCACGAAGGCGGCCCCCATGAGCTTCGCGCCCGCGGTGGCGCACAGGCCGATGGGACCCTGCGCGAGCACGACGACGGCGTCGCCGATGCGGATGCCGGCTGATTCGGCGCCGCCGAGGCCGGTCGACGCGATGTCGGCACACAGGACCACGTGGTCGTCGGTCAGGCGGGCAGGGATCCTGGCCAGGTTCGCCTGGGCGGCAGGGACGAGCAGGTACTCGGCCTGGGCGCCGTTGATCGTGTTGCCGAAGCGCCAGCCGCCGATCGCCTCGGTGTCGTCGCCGTGGCCGCACTGCGAGAGATGGCCCGAGAGGCACGCGTTGCACTGCCCGCAGGGCGTGATCGCCCCGACCAGCACGCGGTCACCGATCGCATACCCGGTGACACCGGCTCCGAGCTCTTCGACGACCCCCACCGGCTCGTGTCCGATGACCAAACCCGGACGAACCGGGTACTCGCCGCGGACGATGTGGAGGTCGGTGCCGCAGATGGTCGTGAGCGTGATCCGGATCACGGCCTCGCCGGCGCCGGCGTGCGGTCGTTCCACCTCCTGCACCCGGATGTCGTTGGGACCCCGAAAGACGGTCGCGCGCATCGTCGCCATGTCGCGAACCCCTACGCTCGTCCCAGGCGAGCGCGAGCCCGCACCAACGCCGCCTGCAGGCGGACCTGCGGATCCTGGCTCAGGCTTTCGGCAACGCGGGCGAGCCGTTCGGCATGATCCTCCTGCTCGGTCGGCGCGGGCTCGTTGGCCGCTACGAGCGCCACCCCGCGCAAGGCGTCGAGCTCGGTCATCTCGACGTCGAGGGCGGCGGCGAGCTGCCGGGCAGGGGTTGCCGAGCCGCCGAGCCGCTCGCCGGCGGCGAGGCGTTCCTCGACCTCGGCCAGCGTCGCCTCCCACCCGTCGAGTGCCGTGCGCGACATGCCCTGCATGCGCAGATGCGTCCTCGCCCGCTCGATCGACTCCGCGTGCTCCTCCTCCTGGCGGGCTAGCTCGGTCCAGAGGGCGCACAGCTTCGGATCGTCCCGGGTCGCCGCGCCGAAGCTCCGGTAGAGCGCCGCCGCCCGGCGTTCCAGGCCGTGGCAGCGGTCGAGCAGCTGCTCCAGCTCCATGCGTCGGACTGCAAGGCAATTGCCACGCCGGCCGGACGGGGGATCGAGCCCGCGTTCCCGCCAGCGCCCAGGAATACCTCTGGATCGTCCCGCAGATGAGAATGCGTCGAGCGACCGGCCAATCCCGTAGATGGCATGGTCTCTGCTCCGCCCGGGGCCATGTGGAGCGACGAGTGTCTGCGGCGTGAGCACGCGGTCATCGACGACGTGCTGCGCGCCGTGGCAGGCCTGACCCGACTCGCCGAGGGGGGCGCTACGGAGCTCCCGATGCTGCCCTTCCACGGCGCGATCGAGTTCTTCACCGCCTACGTGGAGCGCTTCCACCAGGCCAAGGAAGAGGAGGTGGTCCTCCCGTTCCTGCGATCGCATGGCCGGCTGCATGCCGACCTGCTGCGAACCATTGAAACCGAGCACGAGGAAGGCCGGAGGCTCCTTCGGGCCCTCCGCCCGCTCGGGGCGGCGCGGGCGGTCGCTCCGGAGCTACCGCGAGTGATGGCGGCCTACGTGGTATGCAAGCGCCGACACATCGCGTTCGAGGGCGCAGGCGTCGTGCAGGAGCTCGGGCGGGCGCTCTCGCCCGCCGCGGACGCTCGCATGCACCGCACCTTCGACCGGATCGAGGGAGCGGTCTTCGGGCCCGCCGGCGCGGAGGTCGTGCTCGCGCTCGGCAGCGCGGTGCGCCAGGCCTGCCAGGCGTTCGAGGGGGACGGCTCGCGCTGGCAGGCGTTGCTGGTGCGGGATCTCATGCGCCCGCGTCGTGGCGTGTCACATCCGGACGAGAGCCTGGCACACGCCGCCGCGCAGATGGAATCGCTCGGCACGCGCGAGCTTCCGGTGGTGGACGGCGGCAGGCTGGTCGGCATCATCACGCGCACCGACCTGGAGCTGCACCGCGGGCATTGGGAGTGGACGACGGTCCGCACGGCGATGAGCCACGACCCGGTCACCGTGCCACCGGACGCGTCGCCGGGCGCGGTCGCGAGGGTGCTCCTCGAGCACGGCTACAACAGCGTGCCGGTCGCCGTGGATCGATGCCTGCTCGGCATGATCGGCCGCGGCGATCTCCTGCGTCTGCTCGACGATCCCGACCGCGCGTCGTAGCCGGCGATCGCTACTCCCCCGCGGGCAGCGTGACCGTGAAGACGGTGCTCGGCGGACCGACGCTCGCGAGCTCGATCCGCCCCCCCATGCGCTCGACCGCGAGCCTGCAGAAGGGGAGGCCCAGTCCCGTGTCGCCGGCCGGGTCCTCGCTCGGCGAGCGGCGCACCGAGCGGAACTTCTCGAAGATGCGCTCGCGCTCGTCCTCTGGGATGCCGTGTCCGTAGTCGGTCACGTCGAGGGCGACCTCGGCACCGAGCGATCGACCGCCCACCACGACCTCGGTGCTGCCGCTGTGGCGAAGCGCGTTCACTACCAGGTTCACGAGCACGCGCTTCAGGAGGACCCGATCGCCGATCACCGGCGGCAGGTCGGTCGCGACGGCGATGCGGAGCTTGCGACCCGCCTGCTCGGCCACCGGACGGTACTCGGTGGCCACCTCGTCGGCCACCTCGGCCAGGACGACGAGCTCGCGCACCACGGGCATCTTGCCCTCCTCCATCTTCCCGATCTCGAGGAGGTTCTGGATGAGACGCATCATCTCCCGGCAGGTACGGTCGATCTGTCGGAGGTGGCCGCGGTGCACCTCGGGAAGATCTGCATCTTTGCGAAGCGCGAGCTGGACCATCATGGCGATGCCGCTGACGGGGTTCTTGAGGTCGTGGACGACCATGTTGGTGAGGTCGTCCTTCAGGCGCTCGACCTCCTGGCGGACGTCGAGGGCGTCCTCCGCGATGCGCGCGGCGCGCTCGAGCTCGGAGGCGACGTCGCGGTCGACGAAGCCTCCGTAGATGTAGGTGCTGATCGCGAGCGATATGTCGAGGAAGGTCGCCTTGATGAGGGCCTCGAGGGTCGGGAGGATGCGCGCCCCGTCCCCGGTCTGCTCGACCAGGGCGCGCAGCGCGAGCCGCAGGTAGAGGGCGAATGCGCCGATGTACCATGCCGGACGCAGCCCGATCCGCTGATGCGCGTCACCGACCCGAAGGCGGCTCTCGAAGTAGTCGCCATCGAACCGCCCGTCGGCGAGCGACAGGAAGTACTCGCGCTGAAGCGACTGCAGCTTCTCGATCCGCCCGGCCTCCGCGTGCAGGAGCTCGGCGAGCTCAGGAAACCGCAGCAGGTGCGTGTAGAACTCGGCCACGATGCGGTCGACGGTCGCCTGGGCGAGGGGCTGATAGCCGCGGAGGACGCGCTCGTCGTCTTCGCCGATCTCGAAGAAGGCGAGCCGCTCGGCGCGGTGGGACTCGTCGAGACCGGTCAGCTCCCGGAGCAATCGGACGAGCTGCGGCGTGCTATTCGAGGTCGATCCCGAGCTCATTCAGCTTCCGGTACAGCGACGACAGCGACACCCCGAGCAGGTCGGCCGCCTTGCGCTTGTCGTGGTCCGCACGTCGTAGCACCGTCTCGATGTGGATCCGCTCGTAGGAGCGCAGCGCCTCCCGCAGCTCGTCGCCGACGGCCGGCAGGGGCTGGTCCGTGTCGCGAAGCGAGCGCGGGAGGTCCGCCATCGTGATCCATTCGTCGTTGCCGAGGATCATCGCGTGCTCGATGACGTTGTCGAGCTCGCGCACGTTGCCTTTCCACGGCTGGGCGACGAGGAGCTTGCGCGTCGCGTTGTCGACGCCCTTGTAGGCACGCTTCATCTCGCGGTTGTGGCGGCGCACGAGGTAGTCGATCAGGCTCGGGATGTCCTCACGCCGGTCGCGCAGCGGTGGCAGCTCGATGTTCACCACGTTCAACCGGTAGTACAGGTCTTCCCGGAACGTTCCCTCCTCGACCATCCTGCGCAGGTCGCGGTTGCTGGCGGCGATGATGCGCACGTCCACCGTGACCGGCTGCGTGCTGCCCACGGGCAGGATCTCCTTCGATTCGATGGCACGCAGCAGCTTCGACTGGAGTCCGAAGGGCATGTCGCCGATCTCGTCGAGGAAGATGGTGCCGCCCCGGGCGCGGCTGAAGAGTCCCTCCTGCGACGTCACGGCGCCCGTGAAGGCGCCCCGCACGTGCCCGAATAGCTGGCTCTCGAGCAGGCTCTCGGGAATCGCGGCGCAGTTGACGGGCAGGAAGATCCGCAGCGCCTGCTCGCTCGCCTGATGGATGGCGCGCGCGACCACCTCCTTCCCCGTGCCGCTCTCGCCGGTGATGAGGACGGTGGTATGCGTCGGGCCCACCTTCTTGATGAGCTCGAGCACTTCCCGCATCCCGGGGCTCGTACCAACCAGGCCCTGGACGTCGAAGCGCGCGTCGACCTCGCGCCGCAGCGTCTGCATCAGCCAGACGGTCTCGCGGTGCTCGAGAAGACGAGCGACCTTCGCGAGCACGTCGTCGAAGACGACCGGCTTGAGCACGTAGTCGGCGGCGCCGGCCCGCAGCGCCTCCACCGCGGTCTCGACACTCCCGTGCGCGGTCATGACGAGCGCCATCGTCTGCGGGGAGATCTCCCTGGCGCGCTTCAAGACGTCGAGCCCGTCGGCGCCCGGCATCCGGAGATCGGTGATGACGACCGCGAAGTCGTTCTCGTCGAGCGCCTTCAGCGCCGCGGCGCCGTCCGCAGCGGTGGTGACCGCATAGCCCGCGTCGCGCAGGATCTCGGCGAGACTCTCGCGCACGCCCGGCTCGTCGTCCGCGACGAGGATCGCCTCCGGCATCGAGGGCGCATGGTACTGCACGAAATGCGG
>DATJZY010000163.1 GCA_035577985.1 Candidatus Eisenbacteria bacterium | reverse complement strand
TCACTCTCCGCCGATGAGCCCGACCTGGTTCGCGGCGTGCGCGCCGCCGTCGACGACGTAGAGGGCGCCGTTCACGAACGACGCGTCGTCCGAGGCGAGGAACGCGACGGCGGCCGCGAGCTCGTCGGGCTGTCCCAGGCGCCGGAGCGTGTTGGCACGCTCCATCTTGGCGCGGATGCCGTCGACGGCGGCGACGAACGCCCTGGTCGGCGGCGTCTCGACGGCGCCGGGCGAGACGACGTTGCAGCGGATGCCGCGCCGGCCGTATTCCGCCGCCACGTTGCGCGTGAGCGCCAGGAGCCCCGCCTTGGCCGACGCGTAGGCGCCGAGACCCTCCTCGGCCTGGAGCGCGGCGTTGGACGCGATGTTCACGATCGCGCCCTTCCCCTGCCCCAGCATCACCGGGAGCGCGAACTTGATGGCGAGGAACGGCGCCGTGAGATTCACCGCGAGCGCACGGTTCCATGCCTCGAGGTCGATGTCGGCGATGCGGCCGATGGTGCCGCCGCCGGTCGCGTTGTTGTCGAGCACGTCGAGACGACCGTAGGTCTCGACGGCGTGCTCGATCATCGCCTCGGACTGCACGGGATTCGCCACGTCGGCGCGGAAGGCGGTCCCACCGATCTCGCCCGCGACGCGCTGCGCGCTCGCCTCGTCGATGTCGACCACGACCACCTTCGCGCCTTCCGATGCCAGCCGCCGGCACGTCGCCTCGCCGATGCCCGACCCGCCGCCGGTCACGAGCGCCACCCTGCCCTCGAAGCGTCGCATCCGGTCGTCATACGCCGCGACGCGGTCGGGCGCCAAGCGCGTCAGGGCTGCCGGCTGCCGCGCGCGATCAGCACCACGGAGAAGAGGATGACCGCGCCGGCGACCACCATGCGGGCGCTGATCGGCTCGTCCTTCACGAGCCAGCCGAGCGCGACCGCGACCACCGGGTTCACGTACGCGTAGGTCGCGACGAGCGAGGTCGGGGCCTCGCGCAGGAGCCAGATGTAGGCGCTGAACGCCAGCAGCGATCCCATGACGATGAGGTAGACGAGGGCGCCGACCGACGCCGCGGAGAACGCCGCGGGGCGGACGAGGGCCCACTCGCCCTTCGCGAGACCCGCGAGCAGGAGCCAGACGCCGCCGCAGATCATCTCCATCGCGGTCGCGACCAGCGATCGCCTGGGCAGCGGCGCGTGGCGGGAGTAGATCGACCCCGCCGCCCACGAGAGCGACGCGAGCGCGCACACCGCGACGCCCAGGGGATCGATGCCGGTCGTCTCGACCGGGCCGATGAGCAGGGCGAGGCCCGCGAAACCGAGCGGCAGGCCGACGAGCGCGAGGCGAGACGGCCGCACGCCCTCGACCAGCCAGGTGATGAGCGCCATCCACAGCGACAGCGTCGCGACCAGCAGCGCCGCGATGCCCGATGCGATCCGTCCCTCCGCCCACACGACGCCGCCGTTGCCGCCGAGCATGAGCGCGGCCCCGATGATCGCCGTGGCCCGCCATTGCGGCCAGCCTGGCACGTCGCGGGCGCGATCGCCGCGGCGGATGGCCCATGCGTAGAGGACCGTTCCCGCGACGAGGAACCGCACTGCCGCCATGAGGAACGGCGGCAGCGTCTCGATCGCGATGCGGATCGCGAGGTACGTCGAGCCCCAGACGACGTACACGACGAGCAGTGCCGCCCAGACGCGAGATGTGACGGCCGATCGCATGGACGGCGGAGAAGATCATGCGGCGCATGCTGGCGGAAGCATCGCCGGTTCCTTGACGCCCTCGATGCGCGGCGCCTATTGTCCCCGCATGCCGCTCGATCCGCAGGCCAAGGCCTTCCTCGATCAGATCGCCGCCATGGGCGGACAACCGCTGCGCGCGCTGCCGATCCCGGAGGCGCGCACGCTCATGACGGCGCTCGCCGGCATGTCCGGGACGCCCGACGTACCGCTCGCCAAGGTCGAGAACCGGACGATCCCCGGTCCGGGGGGCGCGATCCCGGTGCGCGTCTACACGCCGGCCGGCAAGGGGCCGCGCCCGCTCCTCGTCTACTTCCACGGCGGCGGCTGGGTGCTCGGCAATCTCGACACGCACGACGGCGTCTGCCGCCAGCTCGCCCACGGCGCGACGTGCACGGTCATGTCGGTCGACTACCGCCTCGCGCCGGAGCACAAGTATCCAGCCGGGCCCGACGACTGCTACGCGGCGCTCGTGTGGGCGGCGGAGAACGGCGGCGAGATCGGCATCGACCCGGCGCGCATCGCGATCGGCGGCGACAGCGCGGGCGGCAACCTCACCTGCGTGACGGCGCTGCAGGCGCGCGACGAGGGCGGTCCGAAGCTCTGCTTCCAGCTCCCCATCTACCCCGTGACCAACAACACGCTCGACACGCCCTCCTACGTCGAGAACGCGACCGGCTATCTCCTCGAGACCGCCGACATGGACTGGTTCTGGGGCCACTACTTGAGCTCGAAGGCCCAGGGCGAGCACCCCTACGCGTCGCCGCTGCGCGCGGAGAGCCTGAGTGGGCTGCCGCCAGCCCTCGTCATCACGGCCGAGTTCGATCCGCTGCGCGACGAGGGCGAGGCCTACGCCAAGCGCCTGAAGGAGGCCGGCGTGCCGACGACGCTCCAGCGCTACGACGGCATGATCCACGGCTTCTTCGGCATGAGCGGCATCATGGACAAGGCGAAGGCCGCCGTCGCCGCGGCCTCGTCTGCGCTCGCGAAGGCGTTCGCGCGCTAGCCGTGGGACGGCTCGACGGGAAGGTCGCGATCGTCACCGGCGGCGCCTCGGGCATCGGCGCCGCCACGTGCCGGCGCTTCGTGCAGGAGGGCGCGCGGGTCGTCGTCGCCGACATCAACGACGACGCCGGCACCGCCTTCGCACGCGAGCTGGGGGCGGGCGGCGTGTTCCGCCACACCGACGTCGGTGTGCTCGCCGAGGTCGAGGCGGCGGTGGCCTTCGCGGTCGAGCGCTTCGGCGGCCTCGACGTCATCCACAACAACGCCGTCTTCTCGGGCGGCGGCTACGTGCACGAGATCGATCCGGTCGCGTGGGACCAGAGCCTGCAGGTGATGCTGACGGGCGTGTTCTACGGCATGAAGGCGGCGATCCCCGCCATGCTCGCGCGCGGCGGCGGCTCGATCATCAACACGTCGTCCATCGAGGGTATCGTCGCCGAGATCATGGCCGCGCCGTACAACACGGCGAAGGCCGGCATGATCAACCTCTCGCGCACGGTGGCGATCGAGTACGGCCGCAAGAACATCCGCTCGAACTGCATCTGCCCCGGCGTCGTCGACACCCCGCTCGCGGCCATGCTGATGGCGATCGCGCCCAAGTCGCGCGCCGAGATCGAGGCCGAGCACGCGATCGGGCGCCTCATCCGTCCCGAGGAGATCGCGAACGTCGCCCTCTTCCTCGCCAGCGACGAGTCGTCGGCCGTGACGGGCGCCGCGATCGTGGTGGACGGCGGGCTCATCTCGAAGTCGCCCATCTCGGGCTTTCCGCCGTACGCCGGGTGACCATGCGACCCCCGCTGCCTCCGGTCGTTCTCGACACCGTCCTCGACGATCCGGGGCTCGTGCGCCGTCTCGCCGAGCGGAACGCGCCCTACTTTCCGGTGCAGCGCTACTTCGCCAGCGCGGCCGAGATGGACGCGCTCAGCGACACGCGCGGGGGCACGCCGCGCGCGAGCGCCGGCGGTCGCGGCGGCGCGGAGATGATCGTGGGACCCGTCTTTCGCGGCGACTGGGCCTACGACGTCCCGCTGGTGGAGGGGCTCGGGCCGATCTTCGAGAACCCCGGCTTCACCGCCGCCGCGCGGCGCATCTTCGACGCCGCCGTCGTCCGGCCGCAGATCGTCTACGCGAACCTCTCCCTCCCCATGCTGTGCGGCGACGGCGGGCACACGGACATTCCCGCCTTCCGCGGCGTCGATCGCACCAAGTACCCGGTGTGGCTCCTGGTCACGATGGGGCGCTCGGGGCTCTTCGAGCCCTGGCGCGTCACGATCGCAACGGCGGTCGCATGGTTCTACCAGGGCGAGGGTGGCGAGTTCACGTACTGGCCCGACGGCCCCGACGAGCCGCCGATCAAGCGGCCGCCGGCGACCAACAGCGCCGTCGTCGGCGACAACGACGTCATGTTCCACCGCGTGGAGTCGATCGGCGGCGCCGACGACGACATGGCGCGCGGCCTCACGCTCGACTCCGCGCTGCGCCACACCGGCGGCAGCGCGTGGGAGATCGCCGACGGAGATCGGGTGCTCGCGACCTACGACTTCTCGCAGATCCGGATCAGCGTGTCGTGGAAGGCGCAGGTGTTCCGCGACGCGGACGAGGCCCGCACCTACGACACGCACGCCGACGATCTCGTGCTCGACGTCGTGCTGCGCCGCTTCCGCGACGACTTCGCAGCGCGTGGCGAAGCGCTCGAGATGCCCGCCGATCCGCTCCACGACCCGGCCTTCGTACGGCGCCTGTCGGCGGCCTACCACGTGGCGCCCACGGTATATCCCTGGGGTCCCGTGTCGTGAGCGACGAGGAGGCCCTCCGCCTCGTCGTCGACCGCCAGGCGATTCGCGATCTCGTCCACGCCTACGCGACCGCCGTCGACCGGCGTGACTGGCCGCGCGTGCGCGCCTGCTTCACGCCCGACGCGGCGTGCGACTTCTCGTGGTTCCGGGGCGACCTCGACACCGTGCTGGGACACGTCGAGCGCGGCCTCGCACAGTTCGAGACGACGATGCACCTCCTCGGGACGCACCTCGCCGACGTCGCCGGCGACACCGCAACGGCCGAGACCTACGCCGTCTGCCACCACCGCCTGCGCCGCGAGGGCGGGCTCGCCGATCGCGTGGTCGGCATGCGCTACCTCGACGCGCTCGTGCGCACGCCGGCGGGGTGGCGCATCCGGCGCCGCGACGTGGCCGTCGACTGGCAGCGGCTCGATCCGGTGCCGCCCGCACCGTGAGCGCACAGGCGGCCTACGACGCGACCCTCGTGCGCGACGTCGCGTGCCGGTACGCGCGCGGCGTCGACCGGAAGGATCTGGATCTCGTCGCGTCCTGCTTCACGCCCGATTGCGCCTACGAGGGCGCGCTCGGCCGCGGCACGATCGCCGACGCCCTCGCCACGCTCCGCGCGGCCCTGCCGCGCTACGAGCGAACCATGCACTTCATGGGAACGCAGGACGTCGCGGTCGACGGCGATGCCGCGCGCAGCGAGACGTACTGCATCGCCTACCACGTGCGGCCGGACGGCCGGCACTTCACGGTCGGCGTGCGCTACCTCGACGCGCTCGTGCGGACCGCCGACGGGTGGCGCATCTGCCGCCGCACCGTGCGGACCGAGTGGACGCGCGAGGATCCGGCGAGCCTCCCCGGCTGATCAGCGGCACACGCCGTCGTCGGCGAGCCGGCGCACGTCGTCTTCTCCGAGCCCGAGCCAGCGGCCGAGCACGCTCGCGGTGTGCTCGCCCAGAAGCGGCGCCGGTCCCGCGGTCACGATCGGGAGGCGCGAGAAGCGGAGCGGGTTGCCGGCATGGCGCTCGGGACCGATCTCGGGATGCTCGACGGTCACGATCGCGCCGCGCGCCGCGAGATGCGCGTCGGCGCGCAGGTCGTCCTGGTCGTAGACGGGCGCGGCCGAAACGCCGGCCGCCTGGAGCGCCGACGCGACGTCGGCGGGCGTCTGGTCGCGGGTCCATGCGGCGACCCGCTCGTCGAGCGCCGCCGCGCGCTCGAGCCGTCCCGCCAGCGTCGCGAGCGCGGGCTCGTCCGGCCATCCGACGACGCCGCGGAACCCGCGCCACGCCTCGTCGCCGACCACGGCGATCGCGACCCAGCGATCTTCGCCGGCGCATGGATACACGCCGTGCGGGCAGGCGTAGGGGACGGCGTTGCCGTGCGGCCCGGCCGGCCGGCCGGTGAGCGGGCCCTCGAGGTACGCTTCGCCCAGCAGGAACGCGGCCGTCTCGCACTGCGCGACGTCGATGAGCTGCCCCTCGCCCGTGCGGCGGCGATGCTCGAGCGCGGCCAGTACTGCCGCGAGCGCCAGCTTCGAGGCCACGTGATCGGGATGGTTCAACGACGACGCGGCGGGATACGGCGCGTCCGGGTAGTTCCACACCCATCCCGCGCCGGCGAAGGCGCCGTTCATCGGCCCGAAGCCCTGCACCTCGCCGAGGGGGCCACCGCGCCCGTAGCCCTGCGAGGCGAGGTAGACGACGTCCGGCCGCACGCGGCGCACGTCCTCGAAGTCGAGACCCCAGCTGCGCGCGACGCCGCCCCGGTTGTTCTCGACGACGATGTCGGCTCGGGCCGCGAGATCGAGCGCGAGGCGCCGGCCGCCCTTCGTCGACAGGTCGACGAGGACGCTCTCGTGCCCGCGGCACTCGTCGTTGAAGGTGAACGTCTTGTCGTGCGCGCCGGGCTCGATCGTCACCTCGCGCAGCGGGTCGAGCTTGGTGCGCGATTCGATCTTCACGACCTCGGCGCCGAGCTCGGCGAGCAGCCATCCGATCTCGGGCCCCACGGCGACGACGCCGAGCGAGAGCACCTTGCTGCCGGCGAGGATGGGGCCGCTGCCACCGCGCGGCGCTTCGGTCTCGCGGGGCGGGAAGCCGCGCGGATCGTCCTCGCCCGCGCGCGGCGCGCCGCGGTGGAGCGCGATTGGCGTGCGCGAGAAGACGCACGGCGCGACCGCGACGGGTGCGCCGCCCAGCGGCGAGTCGGGCAGGCGCCGGAAGTAGCCGCGTACGACGGTCTGCGTCTCGCGCACGAACTCGTCCGGCGTGTTGACGGGGCCGATCGGCACGCCGAGCCGCCGGCCCTCGTCGACGGCGGCGGCGCGCGAGCGGGACGCGAGCACCTCGGTTGCGACCATGCGGATCACGTCGACGTTCATCAGCCGATGTGGGAGGAACTCCCATTCCGCGCCGGCGAGCACCTCCGGCGTGCCCAGGAGCTTCACGAAGGCCCGCCACTGCGCCGGCGTCGCCGGAAGCGTGCGCAGGTAGCCGTCGGCGGTCGGCAGGACCAGATAGTTGCCGTCGGCGTTGCGGGGCGGCGCGGGCGCGAGGAACGGATAGTGCCGGTTGTAGTCGGCGAGCGGGATCGCCCACGGATAGAGACCCGAGAGCGCCGCCTCCTGCACCGAGACCTCGACCGTCTGGCCGCGGCCGCTGCGCGCGCGATCGAGGATCGCGGCGAGCGCGCCGGAGACGCCGAACGCCGCCGCACAGTCGTGGGCCGCGTATCCCGGCAGCCAGCACGGCGGGCGGTCGTAGAAGCCACACACGTAGAGCGCACCCGATGCCGCGAACGCGGGCAGCGCCTCGAGCCGCCAGCCGGCGTTCGGTCCCGAGAGGCCGCAGTCGGCGATCGCGACATGGACGAGGTGCGGGTGGCGGCGCAGCACGTCGTCCGGCTCGAGGCCGAAGCGACGGCGCGCGTCGGGATCCAGGTTCTCGACGAGGATGTCGGCGCGATCGCAGAGCGCGAGCAGCCGTTCGCGGCCGGCGGGCGTCGCGAGATCGGCGACCACCCCGCGCTTGTTGGCGTGACGATAGGCGAACGCGAGCGAGCGCTCGGGCCCCGCGACGTCGCCGGCGAAGGGCGGCCGCAGCCGGTCGGGGTCGCCGGGCGGGAGCTCGACCTTCACCACGTCGGCGCCGAGGTCGGCGAGCAGCCGTCCCGCGAGGGCGCCGCGCAGATCCGTGAGGTCGACGACGCGCAGGTGCGACAGCGGAGCAGAGGGCATGGCGTTTCTCATACCCTTCCTCGTCGCGTGCGTGCGACCCCGGCGGAATTGCTTGACAAACGAACGTTTGTTTGGGTACCCGTGGAAGTGATGGCGACGCCGAACCTCCGACCGCCCGTCGATCTCATCGACCAGTCGCAGTACGAAGCCGCGGGTCCGCCGCATGCGACCTTCGCGCAGCTCCGGCGCGAATGTCCCGTCTACTGGAACGAGATGCCGGGCGACGTCGGGTTCTGGTCCCTCCTCAAGTACAAGGACATCTTCGACGTCTCGCTCGACCAGAAGACGTTCTCGTCGGCCAAGCGCGGCGTCATCCTGCGACCGTTCAAGGAGGACGAGTACGAGGTCCAGAAGGGCCTCCTCGTGAACATGGACCCGCCCCGGCACACCAAGCACCGCCGCCTGGTGAGCCTCGGCTTCTCCGGCAAGGTGATCCGCAACCTCGAGTACCACGTGCGCGAGATCACGAACGACATCATCGACCAGGTTGCGCCGCTCGGCGAGTGCGACTTCGTCGATCGCATCTCCGCCGAGCTGCCCCTGCAGGTGATCGTCGAGATGGTCGGGGTGCCGAAGGAGGACCGGCGCAAGGTCCTCGAGTGGTCGAACAAGATGATCGGCTTCGACGACCCCGAGTACGGCCTGGACCCGACGGTCGGCGCCATGGCCGCCGCCGAGCTCTTCATGTATGCGAACGAGCTCGCCGAGGATCGCCTCGCGAACCCGAAGGACGACCTCGTGAGCACGCTCATGCACGCCGAGGTCGACGGCGAGCGCCTCGATCGCGCCGACTTCAGCTCGTTCTTCATGCTCTTGCTCGTGGCGGGCAACGAGACGACGCGGAACCTCGTCTCCGGCGGCATGCTGGCGCTCATCGAGCACCCCGAGCAGCGCGCGCGCCTGATGGCCGATCGCTCGCTGCTGCCGACGGCCGTCGAGGAGATGCTGCGGTGGGTGTCGCCCGTGAACGTCTTCCGGCGCACCGCGCTGCGCGACACCGAGGTCCACGGCCAGAAGGTCCGCGAGGGCGAGCAGGTCGTGCTCTTCTACGCCTCCGCGAACCGCGACGAGGACGCCTTCCCGCACGCCGAGACGTTCGACATCGGCCGCACGCCGAACGACCACCTGGCCTTCGGCATCGGCCCGCACTTCTGCCTGGGCGCGAACCTCGCGCGGCTCGAGATCCGCGTCATGTTCGAGGAGCTGCTGCGCCGCCTCCCCGACATCGAGCTGGCCGGCCCCGCCGAACGCCTGCGCTCGTACTTCATCAACGGCATCAAGCGGATGCCGGTGCGCTTCACGCCGTCGCGAGCGGGGGCGTAGGTCGGGGGGGGGCGGCGGGGGGCGCGGGGGCGCCCCGCGCCACTCACCACCGCACGCCGCTCGCGCCGCGCGCATCGCTTGGTTGTGAGGCCGGAACCATCTCCGACGCGCGTGACGGAATGTCGCGCCGGCTTCGCCGGCCGCGACACCCCGGTCGCGCGGACCACCGCCGCTACACTCTCGCCCCTGATTCCGACCCGCCGAGGGTCGGAATCAGAATACGATCACGCTTCGGGCGACCTCGCCCTTCTCCATGGCGGCGAAGGCGTTGTTCACGTCTTCGAGCTTGATGCGCTTGGAGACGAGCTCGTCGAGCTTCAGGCGCTTGCGCTGGTAGAGGTCGATCAGGCGGGGCATGTCGCGGCGCATGTTCCCCGAGCCGTAGAGCGAGCCGATGACCGACTTCTCTTCGAGCGAGATCATCTGGCCGGGGATCTCGACCGTGGTGCCCATCGGCGGGACGCCGACCACGATCACCTTGCCGCCGCGCTTGAGCGACATGTACGCCTGCTGGATCACCGCGGGCACGCCGATCACCTCGAACGCGAAGTCGACGCCGAGGCCGTCGGTGAGCGCACGGATCTGATCGGGCGCGTCGCCGTCCTTGCCGTTCACGAGGTCCGTGGCGCCGAACGTCTTCGCGAGCTCCAGCTTCGACGGCGAGAGATCCACGGCGATGATGCGCCCGGCGCCGCAGAGCGCCGCGCCCTGGATGACGTTCAGGCCGACGCCGCCGCAGCCGTACACGGCGACCGTCTGGCCCGGCTGCACCTTGGCGGTGTTCACCGCCGCGCCGACACCCGTCATGACGCCGCAGCCGACCAGGCACGCCCGATCGAGCGGGACGTCGTCCGGCACCTTGATGGCGGCCGTCGCGCGCACGACCGTGCGCTCGGAGAACGACGCGACGCCGGCCATGCGCGCGATGCTCACGCCGTCCTTCTCGAACACGAACTCGCCACCGGTCATGACCGACTGGAAGCCGGCCTCGCAGAGGTGGACGTTGCCCGCGATGCAGTAGTGGCAGCGACCGCAGTTCTCGACCCACGACAGGACGACGTGATCGCCGGGCTTGAGGGTCTTCACGTCCTTGCCCACCTCCTCGACGATGCCGGCACCCTCGTGGCCGAGCACGACGGGCGGGGGGAACGGCAGCTTCGCCTGCTGCACCGACAGATCGGAGTGGCACACGCCACTCGCCGCGAGCTTCACGACGACCTCGTCGGGACGAGGATCGGCGAGCTTGAGCGAGTCGATCTTCAACGCCTCGCCGAAGTTGTAGAGCACCGCTGCCTTGACCATTGGAATCCTCCGCGTTGGTTCGAGAAGTGAACGGAACCCTATATGGCGGGCCGCGAACGTCGGTCAAGGCGTTGCAAACGTACGGTCGCTCCGGTACCGGGCGCGACATGGGGCGACGCTCCACGCCGGCGCGACGGCGCGCGACACCGTCGACGCGCGACGTCATCCTCGACGCCGCCGAGCGGCGCTTCGCGGAGCGCGGCTTCGCGGGCGTCTCGGTGCGCGAGATCGCGGCGGACGCGGGGTTGAAGAACCAGGCGAGCCTCTACCATCACTTCCGCGACAAGCGGGCGCTCTACGAAGCGGCGCTGTCGCGCGGGCTCGAGCCCATCATCACGATGGTGGCGCAGAGTCGCTCGGCGCACCCGACCGACGAACCCGGCGGCTTCGTCGAGCAGCTCGTCGAGTACCTGGTGGCGCATCCGCACCTCCCCCGCCTGATCCAGCGCGCCGGCCTCGAGGATCGCCGTGCGCTGCCGGCCGCCGTCGGCAAGGTGCTCCGCCCGCTCTACTCCGAAGGGCTCCGCGTCCTCGCCGACTCGAGCGACAGCGGTTGGGAGGCAGCCGACCTCCTGCACCTCGGCGCCGGGCTCTACCTCCTCATCTTCGGTTACTTCGCGAGCGCCGATCTCATCGAAACCGTCACCGGGCGCGATCCCTACAGCCCGGCGGCGATCGCGCGCCAGCGACGCTTCCTTCGTCTAGCGCTCGGCCGTCTGCTCGGGCCCGAGCCGGCGCGCCGCCCGACCGGCAAGACCTGACGCGGCGGCCGTCACTTCACGAGCAGGTGCTCGGCACTCCGCTCGGTCAGATCGGCGATGAAGTCGCCGTGGTAGGCGGGCGCCGCCTCGGTGAAGACGACGATCACCATCTGGCGACCCGATTCCACCTGCCGCACGATCCCCGCGTCCGCGTAGATCGGCCCCCACGTGCCGCTCTTGGCGTAGACCTCGAGGCCGCCGACGCGTGCGGCGCCGCCCGCGATGCGCGCGACCAGGTGGCGCTGCTCCTTCGGATCGCGCCGCATGCGACGGCGGACGACGGCCGAGTCCTCGGGCGTGAGCGCGCGATCGGTGGCGAGCAGCGCCAGCAGCTTGGCGGTGCCGATCGCCGTCATTGCCTGGCGATTCGGCGCCGTGCCGCCGAGCCCACCCGCGACGCTCGGGTCGCGGATGAACTGCGCGTCGCGGCCGAAGAGATCGCCGTTGCCGTCGTAGGTGGGGTTCACGCAGTGGAGGTCGTCGATGCCGAGGCTCGCGAGCCAGCGCTTCACGACGAGGCGCCGCTCGCGGAAATCGCGATATGCGTCGGGGGACAGCTCGGGTCCGGGCTCGGTGTCGGTCAGCCGCGCGAAGACCTTGCGCGTCGCCTGGTTGCTCGACTGCCGGATCATCTCCGAGAGCTGCTCGTCGAACTCGCCCTCGATGCGCAGCTTGCCCTGCTCCTGCCAGCGGTAGGCGGCCATCAGGTAGACGAACTTCACGACGCTCGCGGGATAGATCGGCGCCTCGCCGTGGTAGGCGGCGAGCCGCGGGGGCTCGCCGTGGGCGAGGTCCAGCAGGGCCACGCGGACCTTCGCGGCGCGCAGGCGGGGGTCGCGGGCGAGCGAGGCGTCGATCGTGTGGTCGAGGAACTCCTGCAGCTCCGGCGACGGACGGATCGAGGCGAGCCATTCTGCCGCGGTCGGTGCGGGCGCTTCGCGCCCCGCGGAGGCGCCGCCGACCAGCAAAACGGTCGCCAGCACGGCCGACCCGATCCGGCTGCCGTCACGCATCGTGGTGGTTCTCCTTTCGATCGATGTGCGGTAAGGGGGGTGCCCCGTGACCAAACGGCGTGGGTTCGCATGGCCGGCGCTCGCGCTGGCAGTCGGGGTGTTCGCAGGGGTCGCGCACGGCTTCGAGCCGCCCACGGTGCTCACGAACGCGCAGCAGGACGAACTCAAGCGGAACTTCGCCCTCTGCCTCTCGAAGATGAAGGGCCCGTACACCGAGAACTACTGCGTCTGCCCGAACGGGCAGAAGCTCCCGGTGCAGGTGGACAACCAGGTGCGAAGCCCGTGCGGACCCGACGCGCTCTTCTGCTCCGCCTTCCGGGCACCGTGGGCCCTGGCGCTCGGAAAGCAGCGCATGTGGATCGCGAACATCTTCGCGCGCGATCTCTGGGAATGGGATTCGTTCGCCGACCACCACGACCTCGTCCGCGGCTACATCCTGGAGAAATATTTCACGGAGACCAACCCCACGCACAAGCTGGCCGAGATGCGTTCCTACGGCGGGCTCGCCGGCGCGGAGTACGAGGCGGCCGCTGCGCCGAAGTTCTTCGAGAACTACCTGACGCTGCCCGACTACGACGACGCACGCGACTACCTCCTCGCCTACGAGCTGCAGCGCCGCTACTACGTGCGCAACGATCAGGGGCAGATCCAGAAGATCCGCAACATCGCCATCCGCATCCAGCAGGCCGACCCGAAGTTCAAGCCGCTGCGCGACGCGACCCACAACCAGCTCTCGGCGAACCTCCTCCCGAAGCTGAAGGCGTACCGCGACAAGCAGCCGGCGGGCTCGGTGCGCTCGCAGGTCGACGAGCTGATGGCGGAGATCGAGAAGGTCACCTCGCTCGACGAGAGCGTCCTGCGCACGCAGCTCGCGGCCTTCGACGACAAGGCGCTCGCTGCCGAGCTGTCGGCGAAGATGCCGAGCGCCACGACCGATCCGGTCGACGCGATGACGAACCTCGCCGCCATCATGGCCCGGGCGCGGCGCGGGGTCGCGTCGCGAAAGCCGTCGCCGGCCGATCAGCGCCGTCTGGTCGACGTCGCCATCACCTCGGCGGCCCTGATCCAGCGCCGCGGCAGCGCGTGGCTCGACGCGAAGGGACAAACCGGGAAGCAGGACATCCGGGTTCTCGGTGCGCTCACGGAAGCGGCGTACGGCTCGGGGCTCCTCGGCGAGCGCGAGCGCGCCGAGGCCGCGAAGACGATCGACGGCCTCGCCTCATCCGGGTCGAAGTCGCAGGCCGACCTCGCGGCCGGGATGAAGAAGGTCGAGCGCGTCGTCGAATGGGCGCAGCAGAGCGCGACGGTCGCCTTCGCCGAGGTGTGGGCGCCGTGGACGTTCCTGCTCCCGCAGGTGAGCGGCATCGGCGACGACGTGCTGCGCGGATCCCCGCTCCTCGTCTTCGCCGACGTCGCGCGACGCGTGGACGATCTCGCGGCGTGCGAGACGCCGATGCACCACGAGAGCTTCGGCGCCTCGGTCGACCCCGGCGCGCCGGGCGAGTTGACTGAGCTCGTCGGGGCTGGTCGTAAGCTCGACGACACGCTCGAGCCGGCTCGCGGTCCCGCCGGGGCCCCGCGCCCGCGGGACGTCGAGTTCGGGTGCGTCGGCGGAAAGCTCTGGCTCTTCCAGTGCCGGCCGTTCGGCGGCAACGACTCGTTGAAGAACGTGACCGCCCTCGCTGCGCTCGAGGGTCCAGTCGGAAAGGGAACCGAGATGGTATCGCTCGAGGGGAAGCTCAAGTGAGGCCGGCCTGGACGATCCTCGTGCTCCTGCTCGCCGCGACGTCGGCGCGCGCGGCGCTCGAGGCGAGCGAGATCGAGTGGGACGGCGCCGAGCCGGCGCCGGGCGTGTACTTCCACTGGTACGAGCCGTCCTTCTACGTCGGCTTCGCGCCGCGCACGCAGGACCCCGAGCGCGTCCACATCGAGCTCGGGCGCGGCAACCAGGTGCGCGTGACGGTCGTGCTCGGCGAGCGCGAGATCGACGCGTACGCGAGCGATCTCGTCGAACGCCGCAAGGTCTACCAGGAGCTGATCGACCGCGGCGTCATCACCCTCACCACCAACAAGCAGTACGAGCGCTTCACGGCGCGCCTCGACGAGACCGGCGCCGCCGGCGTCGCCGCGAGCCGCGATCGTGCGAAGACGCTGGAGCTGATGTCGAAGCTCAACCCCGATCGCGTCTTCCGCATCCGCATCCCGGTCGACCAGGTCGCCAAGCGCTGGCAGCCGACCCTCGCCGCGCTCGACGCCGGTGCATCGGCCGCCCAGCGTCTCGACGCCGCGAACGCCGTCCTGCCCGGACGTGTGAACCTGACTGCGCTCCCGCCCGACCTCGACGCGATGCTCGGACGCGCCGCCGACGCCGCGCGACAGGGCGGACCCGATGGCGCCGCGCTCCGCGAGCAGGTGGGCCCGTTCGTCGACAAGGCGACCGGCGGCCTCTACACGGTGCGCGACGGCGCGGTGCAGGCGATCGAGTTCACGGCCGTCTATCCCGCCGGCACGGTCGACGCGACGACGACGTACCGCGGCGAGAAGCTCCCGGACTTCGGGGTGACGGGCGTGTGGAACCTGACGCCGCGCACGCACGGGCGCGGGCTCCTCGGCATGGTCGACTACCTCTCGCCGAACCCCGGATACGGCTTCATCACCATGCTGCCGTACCAGTACGCGGGCGGCATCACCTACAACGCGTTCCACAACGCCGGCGTGCGCTGCCAGCTGAACTCGACCAAGTTCCTGCCGTCCGCGTGGCGCAACATGGTGAGCGAGCGCGATGGCAAGAAGCCCTACCAGAACCTCTGGATCACGAGCCGCGCGCCGGTCTCCCACGGCTGCACCCGTCTCGCTTCCGGGCACGTGAGCGAGATGCGGCAGATCGTACCGACCGAGTCGACCGTGCTCGAGCGCGTGCGGACGTTCCGCAACCTGCCCGGCTGCTACGACGTGTTCGACGTCCGCGGCGACGGCACCGAGGCGGTGGTCGGCGTGCAGTACTACATCGCCTACAAGTGCGACACCGAGCACACGCCGCTGCGCACCTACGTGGCGAATCGGCGCGATCCGTACTATCGGTGGCTCTACGGGAACAACGCGGTGCTGGGACCGGTGGGCAAGGTGACCATGCGCGAGGTGCCGGTCTGCCGCTTCGTCGGACGCAAGGCCGAGGAGGCGCAGACGCTCTCGAACGTGCCGCTCTACGAGGCGCCGTTCGAGCCCGAAGCGATCCAGTTCTACACGGTGAAGCCCGTACCGTTCGACAGTGACAGGGGGATGGAGCTGAACCGCGAGCTGCGCAAGGTGGGCGCGGGGCACGCGCTCGATCGCGGGAAGCTGCTGCTCGACTAGAGCGGCGAGGAGGAACGAAGATGCGGAACTTCTGGTGGATCGCAGTCGTCCTGTTGTCGAGCCTGGCGCCCGCGGTGGGACGCGCCGGCAGCGGCGGGCCGGCCGATCCGATGTCGTACGGCCTCTACTACGATCGGCGCGAGCCGTCCTTCTATACAGGCTTCGCGCCGCGCACGGCCGACCCGCAGCGGCTGCACCTGCACGTCGGGCGCGGCAATCAGCTGCGCGCGACGGCCGTCCTGTCCGACGACGTTCTCGCGGATTACGCGCGCGATCTCTGGCAGCGCTGGCGCACCTATCGCACGCTGGTCGACGCCGATCGCATGGTGCTCACGCAGAACCACGCCTTCGATGAGTTCGAGGCCAGGCTGCGCGAGGTGGATCTCGAACGCCTCGTGCGCGAGGAGAAGACGCTCTCGCCGGCGGCGCTGCGCGAGCGGAACCTGCGGCTGCTGGAGCGCCTGAACCCCGGGCGCGTCTTCCGCATCCACATCCCCGTCGACGACGTGGTCGCGCGCTGGACGGCGGAGGTCCAGCCGGAGGATCGCCGGCATCTCGACGCGGCCCGGCGCATCGAGCTGGTGAACCTGATGCTGCCGACGCGCCTGTGGCTGACTGAGCTCGAGCCGGGCATGGGCCCGCAGGTGGACGCGCTCGTCGCGCGGGCGACGTCGGGCGGCAAGCCGTCGGCCGAGCTGCGCGCGGCGTTCCTCGTGCTGCTCGCCAACGTGTCGCACGGCCTCTATCCCGTCCGCGACGGCGCCATCACGTTCGACGAGTTCACCGCGATCTATCCGGTCGGCACCTTCAACGAGTACACGACCTGGAACGGGAAGCGCATTCCCTACTACCCAACCCCGGGACGGCGCGCGCTCACCACCCACCAGCGCTCCCTCACGGTCGACCACATCCCGACCGACGAGTCGTACAGCTACTCGCCGTGGCTGCCGTACATGCACGTCGGCACCAACATGCACAACTCCTTCCACACGCTGTGGTGGCAGATGGAGCCCGCGCAGACGGGCTTCCTCCCGGCGGCGTGGCGCACGGGGACCCACGGCAACCCCGACGGGAAGCCCTACCGCTACCTGTGGCTGCTCTCGCGCGGGCCGATGTCGCACGGATGCACGCACGTGAACGTCGGCCACATCGCCGAGCTGCGGCAGCTCCTGCCCGCGGAGACCGAGCGCATCTACGACGTGGACGTCTACTACAACGAGTCGCAGCTCTACGACGTGTTCGACATCGACGGCGACCTCACGCCCGAGGTGATGGGCGTGCGCTACTTCGTCGCCTACTCCCTGCACGACAAGACACCCGACGCGCTTCGGGCGCCGATCGATCGCCACGCCTACTACGCCTGGCTCTACGCCGGCGACCTCGACTACGACGGCGCCGACCACGGCGTCTTCCACGACGTGCGCGACGGCCGCTTCGTCGGTCGCAACGCGGCCGTCGGGCGCGAGTACCACGAGGTGGCGCTCCGCGAGGCCGCCTACGAGCCCGAGCGGGTGCAGTTCTACCACCTGGTCGACATCCCGTTCGCGCGCGAGCTGCGCAAGGTGAGCGTGCACCATCCGTTCCCGGGGCTCGCGCTCGCCACGACCGGGGTCGGCGCCACGCCGCAGTAGGTGGACGCCGAGCCGACGCCCGCGCCCGCGCGCGACAAGCTCACCCCGCTCGAGCGCGGCCTTCGCCTCGTCACCGACATCCGCCCCGGCGAGGGCCTGACGGGCGTCGTCATGTTCGCCGACGTCTTCCTCATCCTGTGCGCGTACTACTTCGTGAAGGCGCTGCGGGACGGATGGATCGCGGTCTCCGAGGTGTCGGGGTTCTCGCAGGTCGAGCTGAAGGCCTACACGAGCTTCGGGCAGAGCCTGCTGCTGTGGGGCGTCGTGTCGGTCTACGCGCGCCTGTCCACCCGCTGGCCGCGCCGCACGCTCATCACGCGCGTGACGCTCGTGTGCATCTCGAACCTGGTCCTCTTCTGGCTCCTGCGCCCCGGCTTCCTGTTCGAGAACCTGCCCCTCGCCGGCGTCGTGTTCTACCTCTGGGTCGGGATGTTCGGCGTCTTCGTCGTGGCGCAGTTCTGGACCTTCGCCGCCGACCTCTACGCCGGGGAGCGCGGCGGACGGCTGCTGCCCCTCATCGCCGTCGGGGCGACCGGCGGCGCCGCATTCGGATCGTTCCTGACGCAGCACTTGCTGCGCTCGGGGCTGGCCGACAGCGGGACGCTGCTCCTGGTCGCGACCGTGCCGCTCGCGCTCTCGATCGTGCTGACGCGCCTGGCCGACGCGCGCGGACCTGCCGGAACGCCGCGCGCCGAGCGTACGAAGCCGAGCGCGCCCGCGGTCGCCGCGCCGCCCACCGGCGAGGGCGCGCTCGCGATGATCGCGAAGCACCGCTACCTGGTCGCGGTCGCGACCGTCGCGGTGCTCACGAACTGGGTCAACACGAACGGCGAGAACCTCCTCTTCCGCGTCGTGCAGGAGGCGCTCCACTCCGACGTGACGGCACAGGGCATCGCCGGCGCGAAAGCCGTCCGCACGTTCGTCCGCGACGGCACGACGGCGTTCTACGGCGGCTACTTCTTCTGGGTGAACCTGTTCGCGCTCCTGGCGCAGTCGCTGCTCGCGTCGCGTCTGTATCGCTACGGTGGGATCGGCGCCGTCCTGCTGCTCCTCCCGACCATCGCCCTCGTCTCGTACTCGACGATGGCGCTCTTCCCCGTGCTGGCGGTCGTACGGGTGGGAAAGATCGCGGAGAACGCGACCAACTACTCGATCGACAACACGGCCCGCCAGGTGATCTGGCTGCCGACGACGGCGACCATGAAGTATTGGACCAAGCCGGCGATCGACACGCTGTTCATGCGCCTCGGCGACGGGATGGCGGCGCTCACGGTGTTCGTCGGCTCCCAGGTCCTCGGTCTCTCGATCGCCGGGCTCTCGATCCTGAACGTGGCGCTCGTCGCCTTCTGGCTCTGTGCGGCGGCCGTGATCGTGCGCGACCACACGCGCCTCATGCAGGCGCACGCATCGCAAGCCGCCGCTTGACCCGCGACTCCTCGCGGGAAGTCTGCTAGAGCCCCGCCGTGGCCGCTCTCGCGGAGCGTTGGCAGCGCGCGTTCGAGATCGAGCCGGGCGAGGGACGCGTGCTCGCCACCGGCGCCGTCGCCCTGTTCCTCATCGAGTGGGCGTCGGTGTCGGTGACCAACGTTTCCGAGACGTTCTTCCTGAAGCGCATCGGCGTCGAACGCCTGCCGCTCGTGTTCCTCGTGAACTCGATCCTGCTCGCGGGAACGAGCGTCGCCGTCGGTCGGATCGCCGCCCGCAGCGACCAGCGTCGCCTGCTCGGTCGGGTCCTCCTGGTGTTCGGGTTCCTGCTGCTGCCGCTCTGGGCCCTCGTCATCGCGCGCGTGACGAGCGCGTTCGCCGTGCTGGTCGTGGTCGCGAAGCAGATCGACGCGATCGCGGTCCTCGTCTTCTGGACCGTGCTCGGCGGCCTCGTGACCGCGCGGCAGGGCAAGCGCCTCTTCGGCCTCATGACGGCCGGCGGCACGCTCGGTACGATCTGCGGGAGCTTCGCCTCTGCGCCGCTCGCGCACGCGTTCGGCATCCCGACGCTGCTCCCGATCGCCGCCGCGTTGCTCGGCCTGGGCGCGCTCGCGACGCGCCCGCTGCGCCAACGGCAACCCGTGCGGGCCCGGCGCGCCGCCCGTCGTGAGGACACGGCGCACCGCCGCTTCTGGGTCCTGTGGCGGGGCTGGCTCTTCCGCGTGCTCGTGGTCTCGTCGCTCCTGGCCGGCGTGCTCGGCCCGATGCTCTACTTCGAGTTCTCGTACGTCGCCGATCTCGCGACGCGCGGCGCGACCGGCGAACAGCGCTTGCTCGACCTGTACGCGGTGATCCGCGGCTGGATCAACGTCGGCGTGCTGGCGCTCCAGGTCCTCGGCACCTCCGCGCTCTTCCGCTGGCTCGGCGTCCCGCTCGCCGCCGCCGTCTCACCGGTGATCTACCTCCTGGGGCTCGCCGGGCTCTGCCTGCGCACGAGCCTGCCCGCCGGCGTCGGCGCCATGGCGGGGGCGACGCTCCAGGACCACGCCGTCTACGATCCCGCCCAGCGCATCCTGCTGACGCTCTTTCCCGAACACGTGCGCGCGACGGTGACGGCGCTGGTCGACGGCGCGGCGAAGCGCGTCGGCGCCGTCGCCGGCAACCTCGTTGTGATCGCCATTCTCGGCGTCGGCAGCGCGGCGTGGGTCGGGTGGATCGGTCTTCCCGTCGCCGTCCTGTGGCTCGTCCTGGCGCTCATGCTCTGGTGGCAGTATCCCACGCTGCTGCTCGAGGTGGCGGCCGCCGAGCACGGCGGCGCCGGGTCGCCGAAGCCGCTCGCCGTCTTGCTCGACACATCCACGCTGCGCGGCATCGGCAAGAGCCTCGAGAGCCCCGACCTCGCACGATGTCGCGCTGCGTGCGCGCTCGTCGCCGAGGCGCCGCCCACCCGCGCCGTCGCGACGCTCGCGCGGGCGCTCGGCGCGGCACCGCCCGCGAACCGGCGGCTCCTCATCACGGCGCTCGACCGGATCCTCGAGGGGACGACCTTGCGGAGCAAGTCCGCGGCGGATGCGGTCGCGGCACTCCTCACTGCGCCCGACGGTCTCGACACGATCGACCGGGCGAACCTCGTCCAGGCGTTCGCACGCCTGCTGGGCCCGGCGGCCGGCGAGCCGGAGCGGCGTCGCGTGCTCGACACGGCCGCCGGCGACGAGCGCGAAGCCGTCCGTCTGGCAGCCGTCGCGGCGCTGTGTCGCCTCGAGCGTCGAAGCGACCTCGAGGACCTCCTCGCCTCGGCCCTCGAGAGCGAGGACGCGGCGACGCGCCAGATCGTCCGCGAGGAGCTGCGCGCCGAGCTGCTGCGTCGTGACGCCGAGCCCGCATCCGCCGACGCCCTCCGGCACCTGCGGCGCCTCGCGGCCCGGCTCGACCATCCCGACGATCGACCACACGCCGCACTCGCGCTCGCTGACGTCGCGGAACGGTACGGTGCGCGCGTCTCGGCGCTGGGCCCCGCGCTCCTCGCGCATCGCGACGACCACGACGTGCGCGTGCGGACGGCGGTGCTGCGCTTCGTCGGAGCCTCGGGTGTCGCCGAAGAAGCGCGCTGGGCGGCCGGGCGTCTGGCGGCGCCCGACGCCGGCGAAGCCGCCGCGGCGCAGGAGGCCTTGCGGGCGCTGGGTCCCGCCGCCGTCGGTGCGCTCTGCGAGACGCTGCGCTTCGGACGGCTGGCCGCACGCGCCAGGGCCCTGCCGATCCTGCGCGAGATGCCGGAGGAGGAGCAGGCGCTGCAGGGGCTGGTCGACCGTGAGGTCGAGGCGAGCCTCCGTCTCCTCGTGCAGGGCGAAGCGCTGCGCGCCGGGGGCGCGGCGGACATCGTGCTGCGACGCCTGCGCGAGCGCGTCGACGAGAACGCCCACACCGCGCTCCTCCTCCTCGCCGCGGCGCTCGACGACGAGCGCATCGGTCGCGCGAGCGAGCTCCTGCGGAGCACGACGAGCAGCCGCGAGCGCGCGGTGCTCCTGGAGGCCCTGGAGGCCGTGCTGCCGGCGGAGGACGCCGAGCGCCTGCTCCCGCTCCTCGAGCGCGAGAGCCCGCATGCGATCGCGGCGCGCGCCGGACGGCTCCTCGGCAGCGCGCCGCCGTCCTTCGACGACGCGGCGCGGGCGCTCGCGACCGACGGCGATGCGCTGACCGCCGCGCTGCTCCACGGCACGCTCGACGCCGAGACGCGCGCGCGCCTCCAGCTCGACGGGAATCACGGCTCCGTGCCATACGGGACGAACGCGCCCGCCATGGCACCCGACATCGAGACGCTCCTGCACCTGCGCAGCCTCGACCTCTTCGAGCGACTGACGACGCAGCAGCTCGCCGATCTCGCGGCGGCCGTCGAGAAGGTGACGTTCCCCGCCGGCGCCCCGATCGTGACCGAGGGCGATCTCACCGACGGCCTCTACGTCATCGTGGAGGGCGACGTGCTCGTTACCAAGGCGGGGATCCCCATCCGGACCCTCAAGCCGGGCGAGTTCTTCGGCGAGATGGCGATCCTCGACGGCGAGATGCGCGCGGCCTCGGCGACGGCCGTCGGGACGGTGCGGCTCCTGCGCCTGTCGCGCGACGCGGTCCTCCAGACCATGGAAACGCAGCCCGCGATCGCAATCGCGATCTGTCAGACGCTCTCGCGCCGCCTGCGCGACCTGCTCGACGATCGCGCGCGCCTGGAGCCCAAGGGTTGAGCGCGCGCGGCGGGCTCACGTCGCGAGGAGCTTGTCGAGCAACGCGTCGACCGCGGCCTGGCCCGCGCGGCGCGCCTTGGCGCGATCGGGCGCACGCGCGATGACGAGCGTCACCTCGAGCAGGGCCGCGAGCAGCATGTGTGCGAGGACGTCCACCAGCTCGGGACGAAGGCGTCCCTCGGCCGCCACGGCCTCGAGCGCGCGCTTCAAGAGCCCGAAGCCGTGGCGCTCGTCGATCTGGCGCCAGCGCTGCCAGCCGACGACCGACGGCGCGTCGACCAGCGCGATACGGTGCGCGGCCGGATCCTCGGCGATCCGGAGCCACGCGTTGCAGCCGGTTCGCAGCGCCTCGACGGCGTTCTTCGCGCGAGCGGCCGCCTGCGCGATCGACGTCGCGATGCTCGCCTCGACGGCCTCGAGGACGGCCTCGAAGAGCGCCTCCTTGCTGTCGAAGTGGTGGTAGAGCGCGCCGCGGCTCACGCCCGACTCGTTGAGGACCTGCTCGATCGACGTCGCCGCGTAGCCCTGCGAGGCGAAGAGCTTGGTGGCGGCGGCGACGAGCTGCTCGCGGGTCGCCTGCCCCTGCTCGGCCTTCCTGTTCACGAAGCGGGATCTTGACATACCGACCGACGGTACGCTAACAGATTATCCATACCGACTGTCGGTCTGCTTAGGAGCCGGCAGCCCAACCCCCGAAGGAGCCCCCCATGCAGACGACCCACTCCGAGCCCCGCTCGTCCGAGACCCCGACCCACCTCTGGCGCTCGCCCATGCTGGGAGAGCCGCGGACGCTGCCCCTCCGCCAGGGCACGCTCCAGTACTTCGAGCGCGGCGACGGTCCCGCCCTCGTCTTCGCCCACGGCTGGCTCGCGAACGCGAACCTGTGGCGCCGCGTCGTCGACGCGCTCGCCGACCGCTTCCGCTGCATCACGCTCGACCTGCCCTTCGGCTCGCACCGCATCGCGCTCGACCCTGGCGCCGATCTCACGCCCCCCGGCTGCGGCAAGCTCATCGCCGACGCGATCGACGCCCTCGGCCTCTCTGCCGCGACGCTCGTCGGCAACGATTCCGGCGGCTGCTACTCGCAGATCGCGACGGCCGCGCGCCCGCAGCGCATCGCGCGCCTGGTCCTCAACTCCTGCGAGACCATCGACGACGCGTTCCCACCCGAGGCGTTCGGTGTCCTCCCGCAGGCGGCACAGAGCCCGCAGGGTCTCCGCCAGCTCCTCACGCCCCTCGAAGACCGCTCGATTCGCATGACGCCGGCCGCCTACGGGCTGCTCCTGAAGCGCCCCATCGACGACCTCGCCTTCGACTCATACGTCCTGCCATGCCTTCGGGAGGACGACGTGCTGCGCGACGCGACGAAGGTGATGTCCTCGGCCTCGGCGGTGGCGCTCCACGAAGCGGGCCTGCGCCTCATCGCCGGCTTCGACCGGCCCGTGCTCTTCGCGTGGTCGCCCGAGGATCAGGTCTTCCCGGTCGAGAAGGCGAGGGCGTACGCGGCCCGGCTGAAGCAGGGCCGCGTCGCGCTCATCGACGACGCCTACAGCTTCACGCCGGAGGATCAGCCGCAGGCACTGGCGCGCGCGATCGCGACCTTCGTCCTCTAGCTCAGCGCTTCGGCAGCTCCACGTCGGCCGTGCCGGCGGCCGTCAGCTCGTCGCGGTGGTTCACGCACTCGACCTTGACGCGTGCGTAGGCCTTGCCGTCGCGCTCGAGCTTCTCCGCGACCGTACCGCGGATCCAGGAGACGTCGCCCATGTAGTTGAACTTGAGGTACTTGCACTCGAGGCGCGCCAGGTGCCCGGCGTCGCCCATCCAGTCGGTGCAGACCTGGATCAGCCACGCGCAGCGCTCGGGCCCCAGGTCGTACGCGCCGGGCAGGCCGAGCAGCCGGGTCGTGAACTCGTTGTCCCAGTGCACGCGCTGCGGCGGCTCCGGCACGCCCTGCTCGTTCACGATGAAGAGCTTCGGGTGCTTCGCGTAGAGGTTCGCCGCCACCTTGTTGCCGACGAGGTAGATGCCGAGCTGCGACTCGAAGGCGATCTCGGCGGTCGGCGTGAGCGGGCCCTTCACGCGCTTCGGCAGCTCGTCGCCCACTTTCACGTCGTCCCACCAGCGCTCGGTCGCGCGTGTCTCGGCAGCATACTCGGCCATGAGCCGCTCGACGTCCGCCGGCTTCCACTTCGCGAGCCCGATGGCGCCGTACTTCTTGGTCTCGGCGGTCTTGTGACGCTCGATGCGGATCCAGGTGTCGTTGCGGAGCCCGATCTCGTCGCCGGTCTGATCGTGGTAGACGGCCTCGTAGGTCTGGTAGACCGAGCGGCCGCCGCCGAACTTGCTCTCGCGCTCCTCGACGGACTTCAAGTACGAGTCGGCGCGGATCGCGTCGCCCACCTTGAGCGGGCGCTTCCACTCGAAGAGCGAGCCCGTCCAGATGGAGTGGACGCCCGGGAGCCCCTCGGGAAGACCGCTGTGGCCGACCGAGCGCAGCGTGTCGAAGGTCTGGATCATGATGTAGGGCGCGAGGAGGCCGCCCCACTTCGTCTTCTTGGCGTACGCCTCGTCGTGGTAGAGCGGCGAGAGGTCGCCGATGCCGAGGGCCATGTGGTACGCGGCGTCCTTCGTCACCTCGGTACGCCACGGGCGACGTCCCTCGAAGCCCTTGCCGATGCGCGCGCGGATGCGCGCGATGCCTTCGTCGGTGATGCGGGCGCCGTGTCCTTCGACCTTCTCAGCAGCTTCTGCCATGAATCCTCCGGCTAACGAGATGCGGACGCGCGCGTCCCCCTGGTGGCGCTGCGGGGACCGACGAGTCGGTAGATGGCCTTTTCGAGGAAGCGCTTCTGGTTCTCGAGCGCCGTCACGGGGAACCCCTCGCCGCGACGTCCCTTCATGCGCCGGAGCGCGGGGACGTTGACGAAGAAGGCGAACACCATCGCGAAGAGCCCGATCGCGAGGTGCGGCACCTCGCGCTCGTCCCAGTCGGCGTCGTCGGAGACGTGGCGGACGACCGCCGAGCCCTTCTCGTAGAGCGGGTGCATCCAGCGCTCGATCAGATCCTGGACGCTCGTCGTCTCTTCGATGAGCGCGCGCTGCACCAGGCGCGCCAGGTGCGGGTGCGCGGCCAGGTGCTCGACGATCGCGTTCACGATGCGCCGCACGCCCGCGGGCGTGATCTCGCCCGGGTCGGCCTCCTCGCCGAAGAGCTCGGCGAAGGGCTTCAAGCCTCGCTCGAGCACCGCCTCGTAGAGCGCCTGCTTGCTCGGGAAGTGGTTGTAGAGCGAGGACGGCGTGAGCCCGAGCTCGCGCGCCAGGTCGCGCACGGCGACCCCGTCGACGCCGCGCTCGGCGAACAGGACCTCCGCCGCGTCGAGGATCGCCTCGCGGGTCGGCAGGGCCGGCGTCGAAACCTTCGGCCCCGACGGCTGGGCAGTGGCGGGTCGTGCTCCCACGGATCCGGTAGGGATACCGAAATGAACGTTCGTTCGTCAACAAGGGGGGCGATTGGCTCGGACTCGACACCATGCGTGCGATTGGTGACTGCGCGACCTGCGCACGTACGCTATCGAGGCGACATGCGGCGTATGCTGGTCCTCACCTCCATCTTCATCGCGCTGGCCGGATCGGCCGGCGCGCAGACCGCGCCCGACAAGTTTCTGCGCGGGCTCGCCGGCATGACGACGTCGTTCCTCGAAGTGCCCGGCAACATGGTCGCGCAGACCAGGAAGCGGGGCCCCGCCGAGGGTATTCCGCTCGGCTTCGCCCTCGGGCTCGGAATGATCGTGCCCCGCACGCTGGTCGGCGTGTGGGAGTTCATCTCGGCGCCGTTCCCGCTGCCCGCCGACTACGCGCCGATCCTCGATCCGGAGTACCCGTGGAGCTACTTCGATGAGGGCGGCTCGCCCCGCCGCAAGAGGTAGCGTCCCCGCTCCGTCACCGCCGCGATCCGCCCGGCGCCCACGCCGGCGCGCGCTTCTCGACGAACGCCTCGAATCCCTCGCGCACCTCGTCGCTGGCGAGCGACTCGGTGAACATCGGCAGGTCGAGGCTCGGGAGCTGGCGATTCAGATCCCGCTTCAAGAGCGTCCGCGCACGCGGCGCGGTCGCGCGGATCCAGCCGATCGTCTCCTCGACCGCGCGCTCGAGATCGGCGTGCGGGACGACGCGCGACACGAGCCCCATAGCGAGCGCCTCGGCGGCGCCGAAGTACTGCGCGGTGAAGAGCAGGTACTTCGCGTGCGCCATGCCGACGCGGCTCGCGAGGCGGCCGGCGAGGTAGCAGTCGGCGACGCCGCGCAGCAGCTCCGGGACGCGGAACGTCGCGCGATCGGAGACGACCGAGACGTCGCTCATGATCGTCATGACGAGGCCACCTCCCTGGCACATGCCGTTGATCGCGGTGAGCACGATCTTGGGACAGCGCTCGAGCTGTACGAACGGCGTGAGGTCGATGCCGTCGGTCTCGCGATCGAGGCCCGGGCCGCCTTCGTGCCGGCCGCCCATCTCGCCGCCGACGCAGAAGTAGTCGCCCTCGCCGGTGAGCACGACGACGTCGATCTCCGGATCGCGCTCGGCGAGCACCGCCGCCTTCTTGATGCCGTGGTACATCTCGACGGTGCACGCGTTGCGCCGCTCGGGGCGGTCGAGCACGACGCGGAGGACGCCCTTCTCCTTGGTCGCGCGCAGGCCGGTCGAGCCGAGATCGATGTGAGCCATGCCCGGTGCTACCAGGCCGCCCCACCGGTGCGCCACCGTTCGTGCTACACGTCTGGCCGATGAACGGAATGCTCGCGATCCTGATGGTGGCCGCAGCGATGGAGATCGGCGGCGATGCCGCAATCCGGCACGGGCTCGTCCGTTCGGGCTGGCCGTCGGTCGTGCTCGGCGCCGCGCTGCTCGTCGGCTATGGCCTGGTGGTGAACACCGACCGCTCGATCGACTTCGGTCGCCTGATGGGTCTCTACATCGCGGTCTTCTTCGTCGTGAGCCAGGTGGTGAGCGCCGCGCTCTTCGGCCAATGGCCCTCCGGCGCGGTCATGGCTGGCGGCGCCCTCATCGTCGCGGGCGGTGCGGTGATTCATCTGGCCGCGCATTGACACCGCGCCCCCTTCTCCGGCAGGAGGGGCGCACACGCTCCACAAAGGGGGAACCATGGGCATCGGATCGTTGATCTGGTCCGTGATCGTGGGGTTCGTGATCGGGCTCGTCGCCCGCGCCATCATGCCGGGCGCCGATCAGATGGGATTCCTCGCGACCAGCGTGGTCGGCATCGCCGGCTCGCTCGTGGGCGGCTTCATCGGCGGGCTCATCTCGAAGCCGCCGGAGGGCGCCACCTTCCACCCGGCGGGGTTCGCGATGTCGGTCGTGGGAGCCCTCGTCGTCCTCTTCATCTGGCAGCGCCTCTGAGCGCTTCGCGCCCCCTTGCTCGAGGGGGGCGAGCGAGCGTACGGAGCGCCATGGCCGGCGATCTCCGCGCACGCACGCACGAGGTGAACGAGGCGACGTACGTCGCCTGGAACGCGCACGACCCGGACGCCGTGGCGGCCGTCTTCGCCGACGACGCCATCGTGCGCGAGGTGGGACGCGGCGAGATCCAGGGCCGCGCGGCGATCCGCGAGCGCGCCGCCGCGCTGCTCGAAGCGTTCCCCGACTTCCACCTCGAGCGGCTCTCGCTCGTGGTCGACGGCGAGCGGCATGCCGACCGCTGGGTCATGACCGGCACGCACCGCGGTTCGCTCTTCGGCATCCCCGCGACGGGGCGCACCGTCCGCGTCGAAGGCGCGACCTTCACGCGCATGGGCGCGCACGGCCTCGTCGTCGAGGACGTGCACTTCTCCGACTTCGCCGGGCTCCTCGCCCAGCTCGGAATCGGTTAGACGACCTTCGCGGCGTGGAGGTCGGCGATCTCCGCGGCGCTGAGCCCGAACTCGCGCAGGACCTCGTCGGTGTGCTCGCCGATCGCCGGGGCGAGGCGCTCGAACGTCGTCTGCGTGCGCGAGAGATGGACCGGCGGCCCCAGGATCGAGATGCGCCCGCGCTTCTCGTCCTGGCGCTCGACGACCAGCCCGTTCTCCTTGATCTGCTCGGAGTGGAGCACGTCCTCCAGCCGGTTCACGCGGCAGGTCGGGATGTCGTTCTTCTCGAGGAGCCGGATCCAGTGGTCGCACGTGTTCTGCTCGAAGATCTCCGAGAGCACGCCGACGACGTAGTCGCGGTGCTTCACGCGCGAGGGGTTCGTCGCGAAGCGGGGATCGTTCAGCAGGTCGTCGCGGCCGAGCGCCGCGGCCAGGCGCTTGTAGAACGCGTTCGTGAGGCACGCGACGATGAAGTAGCCGTCGCTCGCAGGAAACGCCTGATACGGGACCAGGTCGGGATGCCCGCTGCCGAACTTCCCGAACTTGACGCCCTCCGTGAGGACGTTGGCCGCGTTGTCGGCGAAGAGCGACAGCACGGCGTCCAGCATCGCCACCTCGACGTGCTGGCCCTCGCCCGATCGCTCCCGCTCGAAGAGCGCGCCGCAGATGCCGTAGGCGGCGTAGATGCCGGTGTTGATGTCGGCGACCGGCGGCGCCGACTTGATGGGCGGACCACCCTCCTCGCCCGTGTGGCCCATGAGCGCGCCCGTCGCCTGGATGATGAGGTCCATGCCCGGTTTCTGCGCGAGCGGACCGCGTGGGCCGAAGGCGGTGATCGAGCAATAGATGATGCGCGGATTGATCTTGCGGAGGTGCTGATAGCCGATCTCGTGGCGATCCATCACGCCGGGCCGGAAGTTCTCGACCACGACGTCCGCGTCCTTTGCGAGCCGCTGCACGAGCGCCACGCCCTGCGGCGTGCCGATGTCGATCGTGATGCCGCGCTTGTTGCGGTTGAGGCCCTGGAAGTTGAGCCCGCCGATCTCGGGCGGAAGGCGGCCCGAGCGATCGGCGTAGCGGATCGAATCGCCGCGGCCGGGCTTCTCGATCTTGATCACGTCCGCGCCCATGTCGCCGAGCAGCGAGGTGGCCCACGGACCGGCGGCCTGGTGGGAGAAATCGAGCACGCGCACGCCCGAGAGCGCGCCGCGACGCGACGAGGATGCTGTCATGGCTCGGCCCGGCGTTACCAGTCGCGCGCGGGGAGCGTCAAACGGCACACGCCGCCGTTGACCTGTGCGTGCGGCTTTCACTATCGTCGCGCGAGCACGAGGCGGCATGCGAAGAGCCCGAGCGAGCGCGGGTGCGGTGGGGGTCGATCCCCAGATCCTCGACCAGCTCCGGCGCGTGCGCTGGCGCCGCACCGCTCGCGAGGTGCAGCGGATCGTCCATCCGGTGGTCGCCGCCGCCGGCACCGGCGCCGCGCTCGCCGTCCTGGCCGCGCTCCGCGGCGGCACGCTCGCGTTCATCGCCGTCGCGGGCGCGGCGGCCGTCGGGCTCCTCGTGACGCTCGTGGTCGCGATCCGGTTGGGGTGGCGGCGGCGCCTTTCACGCGAGCGGGCGGTCGTGTGGATCGACGACACGGCGGGGCTGCGCGGGGCCCTCGCGACGCTCGTCGGCGTCCGCACGCCGAGCCCGCTGCGCGATCTGCTCGCCGTGCGGAACCGGTTCCTGCTCCGGAACTGGACGCCCGAGCGCGTCGTTCCGGCGGTGATCCCGGTCGCGTCGTGCTGTGCCGCCGTCGCAGGACTCGCCGTGCTGGCCCTCGTCGTCGCGATCGCGCCGCGCCTCCTCCCCGCCCCACCCGAGATCGTCGTCGCCGACACTCCGCTCGTCGCCGCCGACACGCGCGGCCTCGCGACGCGCGGCGACCGCCTCGTCGTGGGACGCGACGGAGGCATCCGCGGCGGCGACGGCGTGCACGACGGCCACGCGACGCGCGCCATCGGCGGCGGCGACGGCGCCAACGCCACGTCGTGGCCCACGATCGCCCAGGAGCGGATCCGCCGTTCGCTCTGGGGCGAGGCGTGGGACCGCGTGCGCGACGAGCTGGCGCGCGCCGAAGAGACGCGCCGGCGCGCGGCGGGACGGACCGGGCGCCAGCCGGATGCGCGTCTCGCGACGCGTGGAGGGCGCCCAGGGAGCGAGCCCGCGATCGCCGCCGAGCAGGGCCTCGCGAACGACGCGGGCGCCGAGCCACCGGCTACGGACGAGGACGGCGGCAACGGGATCGCGACCGCCGGCCCCGGGTCCGGTGCCGGGGACGCCACCGACGACCGTCTCTTCGGATCGCCCCAGGACGAAGTCCACACCGCCGCCGATCCGTTCGCGCTCGCCCTCGCGGCGCGCGTCCACACGCGCGGCGCGGGGCCGCGACCGCCGTCGGGCGAGGCGCCGGAAGCGTCGCCCGACGAGCGACCCGATCTCGCCGCGCGCCAGCGCCGCGAGGACGCCGCGCATCGCATGAGCGTCGGCCCCGCGTACGAGCGCATCGTCCGTTCCCTCTACGCCCACGACGCGACCCCGAAGGGAGACACGCCATGACCACCAGTCTCGATGCCGCGCGCGCGATGCGCGACTTCCGGGAGACGTTCGCCGCCGTGCGTGCCGAGATCGGTCGCGTCGTCGTCGGACACGACGCGGCGATCGAAACCATCATGACCGCCTTCTTCGCCGGCGGGCACGTGCTCATCGAGGGCGTCCCCGGAACCGGGAAGACGCTCATCGTGCGATCGCTGGCGCAGGCGCTGGGGCTCTCGTTCAGCCGCATCCAGTTCACCGTCGACCTGATGCCGGCCGACGTGACGGGTACCCGCATCGTGAGCGAGAACGCCGACGGCCGGCGCGAGTTCACCTTCGTTCCCGGGCCCGTGTTCGCGCACGTCGTGCTCGCCGACGAGGTGAACCGCGCCACGCCGAAGACGCAGTCGTCGCTCCTGGAAGCCATGGCCGAGCAACAGGTCACGGTCGCCGGGACCACCTATCCCCTGGCGGCGCCGTTCTTCGTGCTCGCGACCCTGAACCCGATCGAGATGGAGGGCACGTATCAGCTCCCCGAGGCGCAGCTCGATCGCTTCCTGTTCAAAGTGCGCCTCGACTACCCGTCGCAGGAGGAGCTGGAGCGGATCGTCGCCGCGACCACGCAGGCGGATCTACCGGCGGTGCAGCGCGTCCTCGACCCGGACGAGGCGCCGGCGCGCGTCGAAGCGCACAAGCGCCTCGTGCGCGAGGTGCTGGTGGCGCCGCACGTCGAGCGGTACGTGGCGCGGCTCGTCCATCTCACGGTGCCGGCGAGCGGAGGCGACGTCGACGCGGTCACGAGGTACGTCGCCTTCGGCGCGAGCCCGCGCGCCGCGCAGGCGCTGGTGCTCGGCGCCAAGGTCCTCGCCCTCCTCGACGACCGGCCGCACGTCGCGATCGAGGACGTCGATCGCATGGCGCGCGAGGCGCTGCGCCATCGCCTCGTCCTCAACTTCGCCGCCGAAGCCGGCGGCGTCGACGCGGAGCGCATCGTCGACGAGGTCCTGGCGGCGGCGCGGCGGCTGCGGGCGGCCTAGGACACGAGGATGCGGCTTCGCCTCGCGCTTCGCGTGCGCCGCGGCATGGGTGTGCGCTCGGGCGAGCACCGCGTGCCCGGACGCACCGGAACCGAGGGGATCGAGATCGGCGGCCATCGATCCTACGCGCCGGGCGACGACCTCCGGCACCTCGACTGGAACGCGTTCGGACGTCTCGACCAGCTCGTCGTGCGTCGCTTCACGGCCGAGCGCGCGGCCGCGGTCCACCTCCTGCTCGACGCGAGCGCCTCGATGGGGGTGCCCGCGCGCGATCGCAAGCTCGCGACGGCATCGGCGCTCGCCGAGACGCTGGGCGCGATCGCGCTCGCCACGGGCGACTCGGTTCGCGTGGCGCCCCTCGGCGGCGCGCCGGGCGCGCGCCTCGGTCCGACGCTTCGCGGCCGCGGGATGCTCATGCGCCTTCGCACGCTGCTCGCGGCCGTGACGCCCGGCGGCACCGTCGCGGTCGGCGCCGCGCTGGCCGCCTACGCGCGAACGCAGCCGCGCCCGGGCATCGCGATCGTGCTCTCGGACTTCACCGGCGAGCCCGACGAGCTCGTCGCCGGCATCCTCGCGCTGCGCGCCCGCCGCTACGACGTGGTCCTGCTGCACGTCGTCGGCCCCGGCGAGCTCGACCCGTCGCGCGAGTTCTCGAGCGGCGTCCTGCGCGACGTCGAGTCGGGCGAGACGCATCCGATGCGCCTCACCCGCGCGCTCCGCGCGCGCTACGCCGGCATCCTGGAGGAGCACCTGACGGCGCTTCGCGCCGTCGCGGAGCGTACCGGCGCCGCCTACGCGCGCATCGTCGCCGGCACGCCCGCGCTCGAAGCCGTCAGCGGCGAGCTCGTGCGGCTCGGGATCGTGCGCCGGCGATGATCGGCCTCGCGGAGCCCGCCGGCGCCTTGGGTCTCGTCGCGCTCGCGGTCCTGGTCGCGCTCCATCTGCTCGCACGGCGTCAGCGGACCGTCGCCGTGAGCTCGCTGCGGCTCTGGCGCCGACTTCCCGCCCAGTCGATCGAGCGGCGCCGCTTCCTGCCGGATCTCCTCTTCCTGATCCAGGCGGCGCTCCTGCTCGTCCTGGCCCTCGCGCTCATGCGGCCCTACCTGCCGCTCGCCGGAGCGCCGGCCGGCGGTCGCGCGCTGGTGGCGGTGGTCGACCTCTCCGCCAGCATGCAGACGCGGGAGCCGGCTGGCTCGCGCATCGACATCGCACGCGGGCGCCTGCGCGCGCTCGTCGACGCGCTCGACCCGGGCCTCGAGGTGATGCTGATCGCGGCGGGCGCGCGACCGAGCGTGGCCCTGCGGTGGACGGCGGACCGGGGCGTCGCGCTGGGGGCGCTCGAGACGCTCGACGCCCTCGACGTCGGCACGAGCCTCGCCCCGGCCGTCGACCTCGCGCTGGCGAGCGCGGCGGCGCACGCGCCGGCGCGCGTGATCCTCCTCACCGACGTGACGCGCGACCGGAGCGGGATCGCGCCCGGCGCGCTCGCGCGCATCGACTACGTCGCGATCGGGCGCACCGACGACAACGTCGGTCTGACGGGTCTTCGCGTCGACGCCCCGCCGTTCGGCGATCCGGCCGCGGCCGTCGCCGTGGTCGAGGTCCGCAACGCCAGCCATGCGGCGCGACGTGCACGGCTCGTCGCGCGCATCGAGGATCGCGCGTGGACGCGTCGCGCCGTCGACCTGCCCGCGCACGGCGTCGTGTCGGTCGCGCTGGCCGCGCCGCCCGCCACGGGCCTCCTCACCGTGGCGCTGGAGGACCACGACGCGCTCGGTGCCGACGATCGCGCCTTGGGATGGGTCCCCGCCGCGACGCCGCTCGATCTGGTGGTGGCAAGCGACGATGCGAGCGTGGTGCGCACGCTGCGCACCCTCGTTGCGGCGGTGCCGCGCGGCCGCGTCGAGGTGGTTCCGTCCGCGGCGCTGGACGCGACGAAGCTACAGGCCGGCGCGACGCTCGTGCTCGACCGGATCGAGGCGCCGCCGGTGGACGCAGGACCGTTGCTCGCGATCGCGCCGCCGAAGGGTGCCGCGCCCTGCGCGACGGTGCGGCGGCACCCGAGCGCCGCGGTCGTCGACTGGGACGACGCGCACCCGATGCTCACCGGCCTCTCCGATCTGCAGGCGCTCGAGCTGACGGACGTCGCCGAGCTGTCGGCGCCCGCCGGCGCGAGCGACGTCGTGCTGGCGGCGGCGCCGGGCGCCACCTTCCCGCTCCTCGTCGCGGGCGAGACGAACGGACATCGGATCGCCTGCCTCGGCGCGCGCCTCGGCGCGCCGGACGACCTGCCGCTGCTGTTGCTCGTGCTCGGAACGCTGCGTTGGCTGGCGGAGCCGCCGGGCCTCGTTCCGATCACGCTCCCGACCGGCACGCCGATCCCCGATGGCGGCGAGCCCGCCGTCGCCGAGCGCGTGGGCGCGACGACCATCGACACCGCGGCCGGGCCGCGCGTCGTCATCGCCAACCTCTTCGACGCCGACGAGTCCGACGTCGGGCGTGACGAGGAGGGTGAGTGGCCGGCCACCGTTGCGCTGCCGGCGACGCCCGGCGGTGAAGGGCGCACGGATCTCACGTGGTGGCCGATCCTCTTGGGCACGCTCCTCGCGATCGTCGAGTGGGGCGTGTGGGCGTTCGCGTGAGCCTCGGCGTGACCCTGCCGGCCGCGCTCTGGGCACTCGCGGTGCTGCCGGGTGTCTTCGTCCTCGCGCGCCGGCGCGGGCGAGCCGCCGGCGCCGCGGCGTTGCGCGCGACCGCGATCACGCTCCTCGTGCTCGCGCTCGCCGGGCTCTACGTCGAGCGACCGCGGCCGGCGACGGGCGCGTGCGTCGTGGTCGCGACCGACGTGTCGGCGAGCGCGCAGACCGCCGCGCCGCTGGCGGCGCACGCCTTCCTGGAGCCGATGCTCGCCACGCTCGATCCGGACGACCTCGTCGGTGCGATCGCCTTCGGCGGCCGCGTCCAGGTGCTGGCGGCGCCGGCTCCTCGGCCGGCCCTCGCGACGCTCCTGCCGCCCGCCGGCGTCGATCCCGGAGCGTACCGGCCCGAGGAGACGGACCTCGGCGCGGCCGTCGTGCGCGCCGCCGTCCTCTGTCCGGCGGATCGGCAACCGGCGATCGTCCTCGTGACCGACGGACGCGAGACGACCGGCAGCCTCGCCGCGGAAGTCGCGCGCATGACGCCACCCGTTCCGCTCTTCGCCGTCGTGCCGCCGCCGGACACGCTCCCCGCGGTGACGCTGCGCCGCCTGCTCGCGCCCGCGTTCCTCACCGCGGGCGCGCCCGCGCCGCTCGAGGCCGTGGTCGAAAACGCCACCGCCGAGCGGACGACCGCCGTGCTGCAGGTCGCGATCGACGCTGCCCCGCCCCTTGCCGTCCCGCTCGATCTGCCGCCGGGGCCGAGCGTCGTCGCGCTGCCCTTCCCGTCGGCGGAGCCCGGCGCCGCCCTCGTCCAGGCGCGCCTCCTCCTGCGCGACGGCGAGCCTCCGGCGCCGGGCTTCGTCAGCGCGGCCGTGACGGTGACGCCGCCGCTTCGCGCCCTCGTCGCGAGCGAGCGCACGGCGCCGGTCGTCGCCGCCGCGCTCGCCCAGCGTGGCATGACGGTCGAGGTGGTGCCGCCGCGCGCGATCGAGCCCGCGCTCGGTCGCCAGCACGTGGTCGTCCTCGACGACGTGGCGCGGTCCGCGTTCGCGCCGGGCGGGCTCGAAGCGCTCGCCGCCTGGGTCGCCGACGGCGGCGGGCTCGTGGTGACCGGCGGACCGCACACCTTCGGCGACCCGGCCCTCGCGTCGTCCGCGCTGGCGCGCGTGCTGCCGGTCGCGCTCTCGTCGCAGACGCCCGAGCCGGCCGAGCGCGAGCCGATCGCGCTCGAGCTGGTGATCGACCGCTCGAACAGCATGAGCCAGACGACGCGCCCCGGCGCGGTACCGGGCGAGAAGATGGCGTACGCACGCCGGGCCGCGATGGCCGTGCTGGCGCAGCTCGAGCCGCAGGACCTGGTGGGCGCGATCGCCTTCGACGCCGAGCCGCACGAGCTCGGCGCGCTCCAGCCGGTGGCCGTCGCACGCGAGGCGCTCGCCGCCAGGGTCGCCACGCTCGAGGCCGGCGGCGGCACGGACTTCCTCGACGCGCTCGACATCGCCCGCCGCAACCTCGAGCGCGTGGAGCATCGCGTCCGGCACATCGTGCTGCTGACGGACGGCGACACGAACCGCCGCACCGACGATCACTTCCAGTTGATCGACGCGCTCGCGCGCGGCGACGTCACCGTCTCGACCATCCGCATCGGCACCGACACCGCCAACCTGGCGCTGCTCGCCACGATCGCGCGCGCGACCGGAGGCGAGTTCCATCACGTGGAGAATCCCGAGGCCCTGCCGCAGCTCATGCTGAACGACGCGCGCGAGCTGTTCGAGCGAGCCCGCAACCGCAACACGCGGCGCGTGCGCATCGCCGACGGCGGCGCGCCGCTGGCCGGCATCGCGCCGCGCGAGCTACCGCCGGTCGCCGGATGGGCGATCGCGCGCGCGAAGCCCGGCGCCACCGTCCGCCTCGCCGTCGACGCGGGCGAGCGCGAGGACCCCGTGCTCGTCACCTGGCAGCACGGGCTCGGGCGCGTCGCCGCCGTCACGCTCGACTTCCAGGCCGGCGCCGCGCCGTGGGCCACGTGGAACGGCTTCGGGAAGCTGTGGACGCAGCTCGTGCGCTGGACGGCGCGCCGCGCGCTTCCCGACGACGTGCACCTCGAGGCGCACGCGACGGCCGCCGCGACGCGCATCGTCGTGGAGACGGCCGCCGAGCCGGGCGACCCGCCCGCGCTCGAGATCGACGATCACGCGCTCGCGCTCGCGCCCGAGGGTCCGCGCCGCTGGACGGCGCGGCTGCCGCCGCTCGCGCCGGGACCGCACCCGGCGACGATCCGCGGTTCGGCGGGCGCGTGGCAGACGCTGCTCCGCGTGCCCGAGGTCACGGCCGGCGATCGCGAGCGGCGCGGCGGGCCGCCCGACCGTGCCCTGCTCGAGCGGGCCGCGGCGCGGACCGGGGGCCGCGTCGATCCGGAGCCGGCCGACGTGCTCGCGGCGCGCGGAGGAGTCGCGCGGACGCGGACGCCGCTCGAGACGCCGCTCGTGGCGCTCGCGCTTGCGGCGATCCTCGCCGACGTGGCACTTCGGCGCCTCGCACGATGACCCTGCTCGGCCATCCCGCCGGCCTCTTCCTCCTGTTCCTCGTCGAGATGTGGGAGCGGTTCTCGTACTACGGGATGCGCGGGCTGCTCGTCCTCTACCTGGTGCAGGCGACGCATCCCGCGCCCGACGCGGGCGGGTTCGTCAACCCCGGACGCGGCTGGTCGCGCGGCGATGCGAGCCTGCTCTACGGCTGGTACACGGGCCTCGCCTATCTCCTGCCGATCGTCGGCGGATGGATCGCCGACGAGCTGCTCGGCACGCATCGTTCGATGGTCGTGGGCGGCCTCATGATCGCGCTCGGGCACGCCGTGCTGGCGGTGTCGGGCGTCGGCTCGCTCGCCGCCAGCGACCTCGGCATGTCGGTCTTCGTGTTCGGCCTCGCCCTCATCGTGATCGGCACCGGCCACTTCAAGCCGTGCGTGTCGGTCATGGTGGGCCAGCTCTACGAGCCGCACGACCCGCGGCGCGACGGCGCGTTCACGATCTTCTACATGGGGATCAACCTGGGGGCGTTCCTGTCGGCGTTCGTGTGCGGCACGCTGGGCGAGCGCGTCGGCTGGCACTGGGGCTTCGGCTCCGCGGCCGTCGGCATGCTCGCCGGGCTCGGGCTCTACGTCACGTTCCGCGACCGCCTGCTGCACGGCATCGGCGCGCCGCCAGCGGGTCGATCGAACCTGTCGATCCCGGTGGCGGCGGGTGGGATCGCAGCGGCGGCCCTGTTCGCCGTGCTGCACCATCTGGGCGCGCTCGCGAGCGTCGTCGATCTGGTCTCGGGTCGCGCGACCGTCGTCGTGTTGGCCGTCGCCGCCGTCGGCTGGGCGGCGTGGTTCGTCGGGCGCCTCGCGCCCGACGAGCGCGGGCCGACGATCACGATCTTCGTGTTCATGCTCTTCAACGCCGTCTTCTGGCTCGCCTTCGAGCAGGCCGGATCGAGCCTCAACCTCTTCACCGACCTGCGCACCGATCGCATGCTCGGCGGCTACGAGGTGCCGACGACGTGGTTCCAGTCGATCAACGCGGGTCTCATCTTCCTTCTGGCGCCGCTCTTCGCAGGGATCTGGTCGTGGCTCGGACGGCGCGGGCGCGACCCGGGACAGCCGGTGAAGATCGCTCTCGGGCTCTTCTTCCTCGGGTTCGGCTACGTCTTCATGGTGTGGGCGGGCTGGATCGCCGCCGATCCCGCGGTGAAGGCGTCACTCGTGTTCGTGGTCGCGACGTACTTCTGGCACACGGTCGGCGAGCTCTGCCTCTCGCCGACCGGGCTCTCGTACGTGACCCGGGCCGCCCCCGAGCGCTATGTGTCGCTCTTGATGGGCGTGTGGTTCGTCTCGACCTTCCTCGCGAACCTGGGCGGCGGGCTCGTGGCGGCGCGCGTCGAGGCGATCGAGCGCGGCGAAATCGCTCTCCCTTGGCATCTCGGCGGCCAGGCCGACTTCTTCATGCTGTTCGTCGTCTCGTCGTTCGCGGCGGCGGCGTTGATGCTGGTCATGGCGCCGTGGCTCCGGCGCTTCGCCCACGAGACATGACGACGCTCGGCGACCTCCTGCGGCAGCGCGCCGCCGATCCCGCCGATGCCGGGCGCGCGTACCTGCGTTTCGAGGATCGGGCGTGGACGTTCGCGGAGACGCATCGCGAGGCATGCCGCTACGCGAACCTCTTCCGCTCGCTCGTGGACCCCGCGAAGCCGATGCACGTGGGGCTCCTGCTCGAGAACCGGCCGGAGTTCGTGTTCGCGGAGCTCGGCGCGGCGCTCGGCGGCGCGGTCGTGGTCGGGCTCAATCCCACCCGGCGCGGCGAGCACCTGGCGCGCGACATCGCGTACAGCGACTGCCAGGTGGTCGTAACCGAGCCGAAGTTCGCGCCGCTGCTCGCCGAAGCGCTCGCCACACCCGGCGCGCGCGGGCCGCGAGTGCTGGTCGCCGAAGAGAGTCTCGAGGACGCTCTCGCGGGACAGCCGACGACCGATCCCGAGGCGCCGGTCGGGCCCGAGGACCTCTGCGTCATCGTGTTCACGTCCGGCACGACGGCGGGGCCGAAGGGCGTCCTGCGGAGCCACGGGAAGCTCACGCTCATGTCGCTCGGCGCGGCCTACATGATGACGGACGCGACGCGCGACGACGTCGTCTACTGCGCGATGCCGCTCTTCCACGCGAACGCGCAGATCCTGGCGCTCGGCATGTCGCTCGCGGTGCCGTGCACCCTCGTGCTGGTGCGCCGCTTCTCGAAGACGGCGTTCCTGCCGGACATCCGTCGCTACGGCGCGACCCTCTTCAACTACGTCGGCAGCCCGCTCGCCTACGTCATGGACACGCCCGAGCGTCCCGACGACGCCGACAATCCGCTGCGGCTCGCGTACGGCAACGAGGGCCCGCGCCAGTACCTGGACGCCTTCGCGCGACGCTTCGGGTGCCGGGTCGTCGACGGCTACGGGTCGAGCGAGGTCGGCGTGTCGTTCTCGCGCGCCGCCGACGACCCGCCGGGGGTGCTCGGTCGCGCCGGCGCCGGCGTGAAGATATTGCGCGAGGACGGCAGCGAGTGCGCGGTCGCCGAGCTCGACGCGCAGGGCCGGCTCGTGAATCCCGAAGACGCGATCGGCGAGATCGTGAACGTCGAGTCGAGCGGCATGTTCGAGGGCTACTGGAAGAACGACGAGGCGACGACCGCGCGCACGCGCGGCGGCCGCTACTACACCGGCGACCTCGGCTACCGCGACGCGCAGGGCTACGTGTACTTCGCCGGCCGCGACGTCGAGTGGCTCCGCGTCGACGGCGAGAACTTCCTCGCGCGCCCCGTCGAGGAGATCCTCGAGCGCCATCCCGACGTCTTCCTGTGCGCCGTCTACGGCGTGCCGGATGCGGAGGCGGGCGATCGCGCCATGGTCGCGCTCGAGCTGCGGGCGGGCGCGACGTTCGATCCGGAGGCCTTCGCCCGCTTCGTCGATGGCGAGGCCGATCTCTCGCCCAAGTGGCGGCCCACGTACGTGCGGGTCGCGCGGGAGCTGAAGCGCTCCGAGACCAACAAGGTGCTCAAGCGCGACCTGCAGCGCGAGGGGTTCCTCGGTGTGGGTGGCGCGGATCCGCTCTGGTGGCGCCCGCGCGGGGCGGCGGCATACGAGCCCTTCACGATCGAAGCGCTCTCGATCCTGCGCGAGCGCTTCGCGCGCGCCGGCAACCTCGGACGGCTCGGGGGCTGAGCAACCGTCTCGATTACGAGACCCGGATGGGAGTGGGTGTCGGGCCGAACCGATGCTGACGCATGAGGCTGTTGAGGTGGATCAGCAGTTTCCGCATGCACGCCACGAGCGCGACTTTGGGCTTCTTCCCAGTGGCCACCAGGTGCGCGTATCGAGCGCGGAGGACCGCGTTCCATCGCGCTCCGGCCAGGGCGGCCATGTACAGTGCCTGCCGGGCGATCGCCCGGCCGC